>NZ_JAKIHL010000017.1 GCF_021608135.1 Microaerobacter geothermalis | reverse complement strand
CCGCAAGTGTACCGGAGCCCTTGTAGGGGTACATCCCTTTGGCGGATTTAACATGTCTGGTACCGACAGCAAGGCAGGGGGAAGAGATTATCTGCTTCTTTTCACCCAGGCGAAGCTGACCTCTGAGCTGCTTTAAATTATCCGATGGCTAACCGCTGCTACATTCTTTAGCCTCTTCGCTTGGCACAAACTCGAAGGCTGTCCTTAGTAAATTCTTTAGTTCCATTTGTATAGTTGGGTAAGCTCCTGGATAAGTGGTGAAGGTTAGTTATCGGATAAACCACGGTTTTCTTTCCAATATTAACAATAAGTCCGCTAAAACAAGGGTGAAGTTTCATGTTAAGCTACCTATTGTCATTTTTATTTTCGTTTTTTATTGTTTATCTACTGATTCCAGTCACAAGAACCGTGGCATTAGCTTGGGGATTGGTAGATGTTCCGAATTCAAGAAAACAGCATCAGCATCCAATTCCTTTATCAGGTGGGCTTGCTATATATCTTGGCTTAGCTATTTCCATGATGATATGGGTTCCCAAAACTGCTCTGTCATGGGTGATATGGATAGGAGGAGGTTTTCTTGTTTTGCTTGGTGTTTTAGATGACTGGTTTAAATCAAGGGGGCAGGAATGGGGACCGGTATGGAAGCTGTTGGGACAGATTAGTGTGGCAATCTTTTCTTTTATGATGGGTGTAGGATTTTGGGGGATGCAGACATATACGATGATGGATGTTCAATATATACTATTCCCGCAGTGGGTTTCACTTTTGGCAACGATCCTTTGGGTGGTTGCATTAACCAATATGATTAACTTTTTGGATGGCTTGGATGGCCTGGCTGCAGGGATCACGTCCATATCTGCTCTTAGTTTGTTTTTTATTTCAGTTGTGAAGGGACAGACCATCAGCGGATTGCTTTCGGTAATCTTAATTGGATCCAGCCTTGCATTTTTAAGACATAACTTTTTTCCGGCCCAAGTATTTATGGGGGATGCCGGCTCCATGCTATTGGGGTTTCTTTTAGCCGTTATTTCCCTTGACGGAGCGATGAAGGGAGCCACATTATTCAGCTTGCTGATTACGATCCTTGTATTTGGCGTTCCCATTTTCGATACGATACAGGTATTTTGGTCTCGGTTAAAGGCTGGCCGTCCCATTTATTTTCCCGATCGATCCCATGTACATCATCGCCTATTGGGGATTGGGCTATCCCAAAAACAGACGGTTCTTGTCCTTTACACGTTGGGCATTGGATTTTCACTCCTTTCCATATGGTTATTCTGGATTTTGATATTCTAACGATTCATCAAAGTGGATAAAATATAACGGAATAAACTATAGATGTGTTCGATCTATAGAGACTTAGTTCAAATGGGGATTTCAGGTTCTGGAAATACACAGAAGATGAAACCTGAAGTAAGATTTTTCGTATCAATAAGGTGAAATTTTTGATATGAAAATACATTTTCAAATCAATTTGTGACTCTTCTGGTCATGGATGTTTAGTTCCATCCTTACAGGTTATGTAAAGAATGAATGAAGGAAGGAGAAATGAAGATGATATTAACCACAACCAATACGATTCAAAACAAAGAGGTGGAAGAATACCTCGGCATCGTTACCGGGGAGGCCATTATGGGGGCTAATGTTGTAAGGGATTTCATGGCAAGCATCACTGATATTATCGGTGGACGCAGTGGGGCTTATGAAAACAAGCTAGCCGAAGGAAGGCAAATTGCCATCAATGAAATGAAGGAACAGGCCCGCAGAATGGGAGCTAATGCGATTGTTGGGATTGATTTGGATTTCGAAACGCTTCGGGATGGCATGATGATGGTTGTTGCTACCGGAACTGCGGTAAAGGTGAGGTGAAGTGATCAGAAGACTAACAGGTAATGGAGACTCCCATACGGAGTCTTTTTTCTTTGAGGGCTCCGTTCTTTAGACTTGAAGCGGACCCCAATACTTCCTGACGAACCCGACTATCGGACGTGGGAATCTTTAATTCCACATCATAGTTGAAAATGGTAATATATTAATTAATTCGCAAAAGTAGAGGTGATGATATGGAGGAACAAGCTTTGGGAAAAATGCATCGCAAGATTCCCCTTTCCGTTCAAGTACGCCGGTTTGTGTTTATTTTCTTTGGTGCTGTTTTAGTCTCCATTGGACTGGAATTATTTTTAGTACCTAATAATATTATTGACGGTGGAATCATCGGAATTTCTATTATCTTAAGCTATATCACCAATATACCCATAGGGACGTTTACATTTTTCCTTAATCTTCCTTTTTTGATTGTAGGGTATAAACAAATTGGAAAAAGTTTTGCTCTCTATACATTATTTGGTGTTGCAATTCTATCCCTAACCGTTAACCTTCTTCACGGACTGCCCACCGTGACGAAGGAACCCATATTGGCAACGGTCTTTGGGGGAATTATCTTGGGTGTGGGAGTTGGATTGATCATCCGCAATGGAGGATCCCTGGATGGGACAGAAATTGTCGCCATCCTGTTTAATAAAAAATTCCCCTTTTCCGTTGGAGAAGTGGTGATGTTTTTTAATATATTTATCCTTGGGAGCGCTGGTTTTGTATTCGGTTGGGACCGGGCCATGTATTCACTGATCACCTATTTTATCGCCTTTAAAATGATTGATCTGACCATCGAGGGCTTTGAGGAATCAAAGGCGGTTTGGATTATTTCAGATAAATCAGGGGAAATAGGAGAGACCCTGCTTGCCCGATTAGGTCGGGGAGTGACCTATCTGCACGGAGAGGGCGGATATTCGGGAGAAGGAAAGAAGGTTTTGTTCACAGTGATTACCCGTCTGGAATTGGCGAAGCTTAAATCAATCGTGGAAGATATCGATCCCAATGCTTTTCTGGCCATTGGCAATATCCATGAAACAAAGGGCGGGCAGTTCAAGAAGAAAGCTATTCACTAAGAACTTCCGTTTACAATAAAAGTGGAACTAAGTATTTACATCTCCGCAAATGAGTTCGGCGAAGGAGTGATTAAAGTCTGAGAAAATTCTTTATTTCCATATAGTTGTGAGATAAGTAGCACTAAGATATTCACCAACGGACTTATGTTTTTGTTTACCGAATGACGGAATAACCCAGTTTGACAAAGGATGTGCGCAACATTTCCCGATCGGTTTGTCCAGGGACACATATCAGGGTCACTTTTCCCGTAGTGGGATCAATATAAAATTCCCTGACTCCACGAATAGAATTGAATTGATTGAACACGGTATTCTTATTCGTATTTATCCATTGTTGATTTTTAAACTCGGAAATCCAAAAGCTTACAATATTTTGGCCAAAAGCTCCACCGCCACACATGCTAACCCCCCCATACAAGCAGCTATTCGGCAGATATTATGTTAATTTAGGGTCGTGACTTCGTACCGCTGCTCTTAAGATCTATTATGCTGGTATCGGGATTTTTTTGCAATATTCAGCGAAATATAATTTTAATATCTGTGGTTAATCATTAAAGGTGCAATGACAGAAAACCTTACATTAAATATTTAAACCTTTGCCGGGCATGGTTGCGATGCCCTTTTTTCTTTGATATCATCTTAATATTGATTGTGAATTGGAGGAGTGAGGAAGATGGCCATTTCTAAGAAAGAAGTTGAGCATGTGGCTAATCTGGCCAGGCTGAATTTAACCGATGAGGAAAAAGAAACATTCACCAAACAACTGGATGCCATATTGGAATTTGCCAATAAACTAAATGAGCTGGATACGGAATATGTTGAACCGACCAGCCATGTACTACCCATCTCCAATGTGTTGCGTGAGGATGAGGATCGTCCATCCCTGCCTGTAGAAGATGTAATCAAAAATGCTCCGGATCATGAGGATGGTCTGATTAAAGTGCCAGCGGTATTGGAAAGTGAATAGGAAAGCAGTAATCCAAAATGAATATGGGTTGGTATAAGGGAGGGTTTAAGGTGGAAATATTTCACAAGCGAATAGAAGAGATACATAGCGATTTGGTTAATAAAGAATATTCGGTTCAGGAATTGGTGGAAGTCTCTTTTGACCGAATTAAAGAAGTAGACGGTAAAGTAAAGGCCTTTCTTACTTTGGATGAAGAAGGAGCCAGAGATAGAGCAAAGAAGCTAGATGAAGAATTGTCCAGGAATGAAGAGTTAGGTATCCTGTTTGGGTTGCCGGCAGGAATTAAGGATAACATTGTTACAGAAGGAGTAAGGACAACCTGTGCCAGTAAAATATTGGCTAACTATAATCCCATCTATCACGCATCTGTAATGAAAAGACTTCATGCCGGACAAGCCATCATGGTTGGAAAAACAAATATGGATGAGTTTGCTATGGGCTCATCAACGGAGAATTCAGGATTCCATCCTACCTTTAATCCTTGGAACTTAGATCATGTACCTGGCGGATCCAGCGGCGGCTCAGCTGCTGCTGTGGCGGCAGGAGAAGTCTTTTTCGCATTGGGTTCAGATACGGGGGGTTCCATCAGACAGCCTGCCTCTTATTGTGGTGTAGTTGGACTTAAACCTACCTATGGATTGGTTTCAAGATTTGGGTTGGTTGCCTTTGCATCTTCACTGGACCAAATCGGGCCGCTCACAAGAACGGTGGAGGATGCGGCTTATGTATTACAGGTGATTGCTGGACATGATACCTATGATTCCACCTCTGCCGATGTGGCGATACCGGATTATATTTCAGCTCTAACTACCGATGTAAAGGGGCTAAAAATTGCAGTACCAAACGAATATCTGGGTGAAGGGGTAGATTCAGAGGTTAAAGAAAAGGTGAAGGAAGCTTTAAAAGTGCTGGAAGGATTGGGCGCCGCAATTGATGAGGTTTCTCTTCCTCATTCTCAGTATGCCGTTCCAACCTATTACCTGATCGCTTCATCTGAAGCATCTTCCAATCTGGCTCGTTATGACGGAGTTCGTTATGGTGTTCGGGCAGATCAGGGGTCCAATTTAATGGATATGTATAAGGAAACAAGAAGCCAAGGTTTTGGTGAAGAAGTAAAAAGAAGAATTATGCTGGGAACTTACTCATTAAGTTCTGGATACTACGATGCTTACTATCTGAAGGCCCAAAAAGTAAGGACATTAATTAAACGGGATTTTGAACAGATTTTTGATCAATATGACGTGGTCATCGGGCCGACGGCCCCTACCCCGGCCTTTAAGATTGGAGAGCAAACCGATGATCCACTGACCATGTACATGAACGATATTTTAACCATACCCGTTAATTTGGCGGGAATACCAGCGATCAGTGTACCTTGCGGTTTTGTAAACGGTTTGCCGGTAGGATTACAAATCATTGGGAAAGCCTTTGATGAATCAACGATACTGCGTGTTGCCCATGCCTATGAGCAGCATTCTGATCATCATAAGGTTCAACCTGCATTGTAAAGGGGGATTGGTCATGGGTACAACTTATGAAACAGTCATTGGTTTGGAAGTTCATGCGGAATTATCTACAAAATCGAAGATTTTTTGTGGGTGTTCCACTGAATTTGGAGCTCCCCCAAACACGCATACCTGTCCGATCTGTTTGGGACATCCTGGGGTGTTGCCTGTTTTAAACAAACGTGCTTTGGAATTTGCTATAAAAGCAGCACTGGCCCTAAATTGTGAAATTTCAACAGAGAGCAAATTTGACCGGAAAAATTATTTTTATCCCGATTTGCCGAAAGCGTACCAAATTTCACAGTATGATAAGCCCATTGGCAAAAACGGGTGGATTGAGATCGAGGTGAATGGAGCAAAGAAACGAATTGGCATCACCAGACTTCATTTGGAAGAAGATGCAGGCAAGTTGGTTCATGCCGACGGATCCTATCATTCACTTGTTGATTATAACCGTGTCGGTGTTCCCCTTGTTGAAATTGTATCAGAGCCGGATTTGCGTTCTCCTGAAGAAGCCAGGGCTTATTTGGAAAAACTGAAGTCCATTCTCCAATATACTGAAGTATCCGATGTAAAGATGGAGGAAGGATCTTTAAGATGTGATGCCAATATTAGCCTCCGTCCGAAGGGACAGACAACATTTGGCACCAAGACGGAATTGAAAAACATGAACTCCTTTCGGGGAGTTCAGCGAGGACTGGAATATGAAGAGAAGCGTCAAGAAGAAATTCTTTCTTCTGGTGGAGAAATTATTCAAGAAACTCGGAGATGGGATGAGAATAGCGGCAAGACGATTGTCATGAGAGGAAAAGAAGAGGCCCATGATTATCGCTATTTCCCAGACCCTGATTTGGTTCTTCTTACCATCGACCAAAACTGGATTGAGGAAATAAGAAAAACGATCCCAGAGCTGCCTGATGAAAGAAAATTAAGGTATACAAAGGAATATGGGCTGCCGGACTATGATGCATCGGTATTAACTGCTTCGAAGGTCATTTCTGATTTCTTTGAGCAGGCTGTCAAGACGGGTGCAGAGGCCAAATTAGTCTCCAACTGGATGATGGGAGATGTCCTTGGGTATCTGAATGCCAATGAACTGGAAATAAAGGATGTAAAATTAACCCCTGAAGGCTTGGGGAAAATGATACAAATGGTTGAAAAGGGGACAATCAGCACAAAGATTGCAAAGACGGTCTTCAAAGAGATGATGGAAACCGGAAAAGATCCTGAAGTAATTGTAAAAGAACAGGGATTAGTCCAAATCAGTGATGAAGGTGCTTTGCGAAAAATCGTTGAAGAAGTATTGGAGCAAAATCCTCAATCCATCGAGGATTATAAAGCAGGGAAGGAACGGGCCATTGGGTATTTGGTTGGACAAGTGATGAAGCAAACCAAAGGTAAGGCGAATCCTCAGATGGTGAACCAGTTATTAAAGGAAGGGCTTAAGAACAGGTAATTATTTTGGAAAAAATTGCATGTTTATGATTTCTTTTTTTGCACACTCTATAGATGTCGGGTACGTAACGGTTGAGCGAAGACTCATTTATGTTCCTGCGGGGGTATAAATGAGTCGGCCAAAGGTTGTATACAGGTCATTTGGGCTTGTATACAGCCGGAGGGAAGATTCTATACGGTTGGGAAAGGCTTCATTATCATCAAAACGGATGGTAATGGGGTCCCAACCAATCGTATAGGGTCGAGCGAAGATTATACAGAGTGCCGCAGGCTCATTCCCATGAGTTAACAGTCCTATCGGGTCGAGAGATCCGGTAAGGCTGTACAGGTATTCTGTATAGTCGAACGACCGATCATCATGGGTGCTGAAATGTTTGGTTGCAGTCGAAAGATTGCAGCTGGGTATGAAGGTATTCATGATGGTCCAAGGTAGATCGTTACGTGCTCGGCATTTATTTTAACTTACCTCCGAAAGAAGTCTCCCACTACTGAACGTGAAGGTGCGGAAGCACCAGTGAAAGTGGGAGATGAATTTTGGTTAGACGTAGCCTAAAGTTGTCTCTTTTTTTTTGTGCTATGATATAATCAGTCTTAGATAAATGAAAGGCTGTAATATCAATGAAATCAGACAATAATAATCATTCAGTGTTCTTGTTGTATTACCATCTTGTTCTGGTTGTAAAACATCGCAGAAAAGTGATTGACGATGCCATATCTGACTATGCTAAAGATATGTTTGTTCGATTGGGTGAGAATTACAATATCTCCTTAGTCGAATGGAATCACGATATTGACCATGTGCATATTTTGTTCAAAGAACATCCGAATAGTGAAATATCAAAGTTCATCAATGCCTGTGAACTACTCACCACTTAACGTGTCCACGTTTGAAGTGGGAGCTTCCTAAACAAAGATTAGAGATTTGTTTCAAGCGAAGTTTGGTATTGAAGTTTCCACCTAATGGTTTAGGCAACCCTTATTCGCTTTGGATGGTTCACGCATCCATTATCCCTCACTGCTTGTATCAGATAGGGAATACCTGTATAGGCTTGTCTTAGAATATTAAGACTACCGTTAATATCTGCATTTATCAGTTGATTTTGATTGGTGCAAAATAGCCCCCTCTTTATTCGTCTGTTTTTGTTGTAATATTCTTTGGTGACAGGCTCCAGGTCAATGGCAAGGCGAGACAGTCATACACAACCAACGTAGTCAACGGAAACATTATGCTTTTGGATGGCTATATCAAATTACCGAAACTGAAACTTGTAAAGATAAAGCAGCATCGAGAAATTCCATCATGCCATATCATCAAGTCTTGTACGGTTTCTCGAACAAAAACAGGAAAGTATTATGTTTCTATTCTTACTGAATATGAACATCAACCTGTACAAAAAGAAGTACAAGCTGTTGTTGGCTTAGATTTTTCCATGAACGGTTTATTTGTCGATAGTGAAGAAGGTAAGACAGCCAATTACCCTCGTTTCTATCGCCAAGCCTTGGAAAAATTAGCGAAGGAACAGCATATTCTATCACGCAGAAAGAAAGGATCTACAAAGACCTTATAAAGGACTTTAAGGTTCTTTTTTTTATTATTAAAAAGATGGAAATAGTCGTACAATGTATCTTGTACGACATATGACAAGATATATGGAGGAGGGCACCATGAACAAAATAGCAGAAAATCAACAAATTATTCAGTTGTTTTTAGAAACTAAATGTCGCAATTCGTCTTATACATATCGCAATTATAAAAGATCATTGGATATGTTTCATCAATTTATCGGTAACAAATCTTTTACTGAAATTACCTGGAGAGATGTACAAGAATTTAAGCTGGCTTTACAAAGAGGGGATTTTTCAAAGTGCGTGAAAGAATATTCTTCTGCAACGATTGCTGGGATTCTAGCTCCCATTCGTTCATTTTTTAAGTGGGGTTACGAGCCGAATATTCGGGTTTTTTCCTATGATTTTTCTACCTGTATTAAATTGCCCAAAATAGACATTCGAAGCAAAAATCACTTTTTAACAAAACGTGAAATTCATTTATTTTTACTCCAACTTAAAGCGCAGAGTCATAGAGATTATATGATGGGTTTGATTTTTGTCTTAATGGGTTTACGGGTGTCTGAACTGATTTCTATTCGCTGGAGTGATTTTTATTATGATGCAACAGAAGAACATATCTGGTTATCTGTTAGAAAGGGAAAAGGAAATAAAAGTAGAGAAGTGAAGGTTCCTAAAAAACTGTGGAGGTTGCTAAAAGAATACGATTTACGGCAGGAAAAAAATAAACATGATAGCCTGCTGTTTCCCTTATCTGTAAGACAAGTGGAAAGAGTAATTGAAAAAGCGAGAAAAAATTCTAGTATCAATAAAAAGATAACACCGCACTGGCTTAGACACACAAATGCGACTATGGCTTTGCTTAATGGAGCAACCTTACAACAAGTACAGGCCAATTTGGGCCATTCCCAAATAATAACGACTCAACGATACCTGCACACAGTGGAGCAAATAAATAAATCAGCACCTGATTATGTAGAGGAAAGTTTGTCTGAAAGTGTGTATTTGTAAAATTATGTCGATTTGTTTTGGAAACTGTAGATATTTTGTGAAAATTAATTTACAATGGTCGTAGAATGTATCGGTTAACATCTTACAAAACTACAGCATGTCGTACAAGATACATTGTACGACTATTATATTTTAACACCTTGATTCGTGCAAATGTACTAACAATGTTTGATCAACCAACAACTAAAAACCAGAAGTGTTCCTTATGTCCAGATGGAGATCACCAGATCATGGTGAAAGAGGTGATGGAATGAAAAGAAATAAAAACATACTTATAAGTAAAGAAAATATTGCTCTTAAAATTTCTGCTATCTATGTAATCTTCGGAGGACTGTGGATTTTACTATCTGATAAACTAGTAGATTCATTAGTAAAAGACAAGGTGATATATACCTGGATTCAACTGCTGAAAGGATGGTTTTTTGTTATAACTACCGGTTTGATTCTGTATTTGCTTATGAAACGGGGAGTTGAACAACTTGTAAAAACACAAAAGGCTCTTAAAGATTCTGAGAATAACCTGCTTCTTTCAAAAGCAGTGTTTGACCATTCTGTTGAAGGAATTATGGTTTGTAATTCAGAGGGGGAAATTCAACTGGTTAATCCGGCTTTTACCCGAATTACGGGCTATTCACAAGAAGAAGTGATCGGGAAAAATCCTAGCATATTAAAATCAGGAAAACAGACAAAAGAGTTCTACAAAAGTATGTGGAGCACATTGCTACAATTTGGTCATTGGCAGGGAGAGATTTGGAACAGGAGAAAGAATGGAGAAATATACTTGGAATGGATTACGATAACTGCCGTAAATGAAAATGAAGAACCCCAAAACTTTATCGCTTTCTTTAGGGATATCACAGAACTGAAAGAGAAGGATGAAATCATAAAATATCAGGCTTATTATGATCAACTAACGGGCTTGCCAAACCGCCGCATGTTAAACGAACAATTAAACTTAAAGCTATCCCAAAACCAAGATGATCAAAAGCTTGCCATTTTGATTCTTGATTTGGACCAATTTAAATGGATTAATGATGCATTTGGACACACATTTGGGGATGCCCTATTAAAAAACATGGCAGTCAGGTTAAAGGGGTTGTTTGATGATGATATTTTCCTCGCCCGTCTTGGCGGAGACGAATTTATTTTGCTTATAGAAAATACGCCTTCTCGACATGTTTCCTTCTGTAAACACGTAGAAATCATTGCACAAAAGGTACTCAAAATGTTGGACAAGCCGTTTATGATTCAAGAGGAAGAAATTATTGTAACAGCAAGCGTTGGAATTAGTTTATTTCCTGATGATGCAAAAGATATGGACACCCTGTTAAAAAATGCCGATGTTGCATTGTATCGAGCTAAAGATCATGGAGGAAATACGTATCAATACTATACGGATATCTGGAGCGATGATGGATTAAGACAACTCACATTACAAAAACACTTACGAAAAGCATTAACAAATAAAGAATTTATCATACATTATCAACCAAGAATAGATATTCGATCTGGGAAAATAAATGGCATGGAGGCATTGCTTAGATGGAAAAATCCGAAGGAAGGATTGATTTCTCCAACTGAATTTATCCCTTTAGCTGAAAAAACCAACCTCATTATTCCTATTGGTGAATGGGTAATGCGAACTGCCTGCAAACAAAATAAGAAATGGCAGGATATGGGTTATCCTCCGATAAGGGTTTCAGTAAATATTTCTCCCCGCCAATTACAGAGAGATAATTTAATGGAAATGGTACACAATGCCCTGAAAGAATCTGGACTTCAACCGCATTATTTGGAAATCGAAATCACCGAAAGTGATATTATGAAGAATCCTGAGAAAAACATTGAAATGTTAACTCAATTAAAGGAAATGGGAGTTCATATTTCCGTAGATGATTTTGGTACAGGATATTCTTCCCTCAATTATTTAAAGCGGCTCCCCATCGATACCTTAAAGATTGACCGAAGCTTTATCAAAGACATTGATACTGACCGTGACAACGCAGCAATTGTTGAAGCTATTATTACCCTTGCCCATCAATTACATTTAAAGGTGGTTGCAGAGGGAGTAGAAACCAAAACACAAGAGGCTTTTCTGCAAAAGAAGTGCTGCGATGAGATTCAGGGATATTTATTTAGCAGGCCGGTTCCAGCTGAAGAATTTGAAGAGATGTTAATATTGGAAAAATGTATATAGTCCCCCTTCAAAGCAAAGAACTATGTATAAAGATTTTGCATCCACCAAAACATCCAATCATTAGGTTGAAGTCATAATGTTAAGGTGGAAGAAATGACTGAAGGTGGAATCGTTCATGGGCGATATGAAACAAACATCCCTGAAAATAAACGGCATGACATGTGCAAGCTGTGCTTTGAAGATTGAAAAGAACTTAAAAAAAATCCCTGGTGTGGTTGAGGCAAATGTCAATTTTGCTGTAGAAAAGGCAACCATAACCTATAATCCTGATGAGGTTCAACCCGCCCAGTTCGAGGAGAAAATTGAAAAATTGGGCTATACGGTTCCAAAATCAAGAGCGAAGCTGAAACTGGTCGGGATGACCTGCGCCAACTGCGCCCAAAAAATTGAAAAGAAACTGAACAGTTTAAATGGGGTATATTCAGCTACGGTAAATTTCGGAATGGAATTGGCCATGGTGGAATATAATGAAAATCTTATTTCAATTGGTGAAATGAAGCAGGCAATTGAAAAACTGGGCTATGAATCTTTTTCGGCCGATGAGGAAGGTTCGGCTGATGCCGAAAGGGAAGCGAGGGAAAAGGAAATTGCCAGGCAAAAACGATTATTTGTGTTTTCAGCCGCCCTCTCAGTCCCCTTGGTCCTCTATATGTTTGCGGAAATATTCACCTGGAATCTGCCAGCCATCTTTTTTAACAAATATTTCCAGTTTGCACTTGCTACCCCGATTCAGTTTTATGCCGGCTGGCAGTTTTATGTGGATTCCTATCACAACCTAAGGAATAAATCAGCCAATATGTCGGTTCTTATCGCGATGGGTACTTCGGCGGCTTATATCTACAGTGTAATCGCAACTTTTTGGGGAGATTTGATTGGTGAAACGGCCGTTTATTATGAAACAAGTGCAGTGATTATTACGTTAATTATTTTGGGAAAACTTCTTGAAGCGGTTGCCAAGGGACGTACTTCCGAAGCGATCAAGAAGTTGATGGGACTGCAGGCCAAGACAGCCAGAGTGATACGCAATGGGGAAGAAAAGGATATTCCTATTGAAGACGTAATCGTAGATGACATTATTGTGGTTCGCCCCGGGGAAAAAGTTCCGGTTGATGGCATCATCGTGGAGGGTTCTTCCAGTTTGGATGAATCCATGCTGACAGGGGAAAGTATTCCGGTAGAGAAGAAGACAGGAGATGAAGTCATCGGGGCCACCCTCAACAAATATGGAACGTTTAAATTTAGAGCAACAAAGGTTGGAAAAGATACGGCATTGGCACAAATTGTTAAAATCGTAGAAGATGCCCAAGGATCAAAAGCTCCCATTCAGAGAATGGCGGACAAAATTTCTTCTGTTTTTGTGCCGACGGTCGTGCTGATTGCCCTTCTCACCTTTACCATCTGGTATGTGTTAACCAGAGATTTAACACTCGCTCTTTTATTTGCCACTGCCGTTCTTGTGATTGCCTGTCCCTGTGCCCTTGGTTTAGCAACTCCGACGGCGGTGATGGTGGGAACAGGAAAAGGGGCTGAAAGCGGGATATTGATAAAAGGTGGGGAGCATTTAGAGAGTGCGTATAAAACGGATGTGATCGTTCTGGATAAAACAGGAACAATTACAAAAGGAAAACCAGAGTTGACCGATGTGATTCCCCTTTCGAAGGAATGGACGGAAGAGAAATTCCTTCAGATTGTTTCCTCTGCTGAAAAGAACTCAGAACACCCTTTGGCAGAGGCCATCGTGGCAGGAGCAAAAGCCAAAAATCTGCAACTGGCTGATCCGGAATCCTTTCATGCCATTCCCGGCCATGGGATTGAAGCAACCGTTGATGGAAACCGGATGGTTGTGGGAACACGAAAATTGTTGCGTGAAAAAAATATCGATTTCTCAGGTCATGAAAAAGAAATAGAAGCCCTGGAGGAAAATGGCAAAACAGCAATGCTAGTTGCCATAAATCATCGGTTGGCTGGTTTGATTGCAGTGGCTGATACGGTAAAGGATACCTCTGCCGAAGCCATTAAGGCTTTGCAAAAAATGGGGATTCGGGTGATGATGATTACTGGAGACAACGTAAGGACTGCCCATGCCATTGCCCGTCAGGTTGGCATTAAGCCGGAGAATGTACTGGCGGAAGTCCTCCCTGAAGAGAAGGCATCCAATGTGGAAAAGTTGAAAAAAGAGGAACGCATCGTGGCCATGGTGGGTGATGGAATCAATGATGCACCTGCCCTTGCCACCGCTGATATCGGTATTGCCATAGGAACAGGTACTGATGTAGCTATGGAAGCTGCGGATATCACGCTTATGAGAGGGGATTTGCGCGGGATTGTTGCAGCGATTCGCTTAAGCCGTCAAACGATGAGAAAGGCAAAACAAAATCTGTTCTGGGCCCTCATATACAATACATTAGGAATTCCAGTTGCTGCCCTTGGATTCCTGAGTCCGATTATTGCAGGTGCTGCGATGGCGTTCAGTTCGGTATCCGTTGTCACCAACTCAACCTTATTGAAACGATTTAACCCAATGAAAGGATTTTAAAAGGAAGTTCAAAAAGTCCGGTAAAAATTGCTGTCGAATTTCTGCGTTAGCTTGCTTTTGCGCTCCTCACGTATTAAAAGCATACGCTCCGGTGCTCAAAGCTACGCTGCCTTGAACTTCTCGGCCCTTTTTATCCTCCATTTTGAACAGGCTCTTTAATAAAAATGGGCTATCCCGTACATTTGGGACAGCCCATTTTTTAGTTAACAACCGCAACCGCGCTTTTTTTCCGTCTTTTCTTCCTTTATTTCCTCCTGTTTACTCATTGGTGCACAACAGTCATCTACAGTTTTGACTTCTTTTCTATTTTTTTCCTCTGCTGGTGTACAACAATCTATCATGAGTTCCACCCCCTATACAATAGGATTTCCTTATTCCTTTAGATTTAAGAGATGAAAATTTTACAGAATAGACAGGATAAAGTGAATCATGAACTGCGTATAAAATTTACCTGCTCCTCAAAAACTAAAATAATTGGAATTCTTTGTGAAAGGGTGTTGATGATGGAAAAAACCAAAAAAAAATTTAGTCATGTCCACAACAAAATTGATGAAAGGGCTGGACAAGTGGGACACTTTCATGAATCCCATGATGAATATAACAAAGCTACCGGGAATAACCAGGAAGATATGGCTGGAGTAAGTCATGAGCATCATGGACCGGAGATGACTGGGAAAATCCGAAATCTTTTTATAATTACTCTATTTTTTACCACATGGGTTCTTTTATATTCCCCTATTGCCACAGAACTGTTAAACATTCGTTTAAGAGCGCCGGTTGATAACAATCTGTGGCAGTTTTTGCTGGCCACTCCTGCTGTCCTCATTGGAGGTTCATTTTTTTATAAAGGGGCTTGGAGAGCCCTCCGTTTTCGCAGCCCTGACATGTCCGTTCTAATTTCCACGGCAGTATTGGCTTCTTATCTATACAGTGTGGGAGCCACTTTTATTTATGCGGGAGAAGTGTATTTCGAAGCTTCCCTCATGCTATTGACTTTTGTCTTGCTAGGTCATTGGATGGAAGCCATTACCCGCAGTAAAACCACCAAGGCCGTGAAAGCATTATTAGATCTGACTCCGCCAACAGCCCGCATAAAGGTAGAAGAAGAATGGAGGGAAGTAAAGCTGGAAGAGGTCCAGGTTGGGGACATCTTAATGGTAAAGCCTGGAGAAAAGATTCCTGTGGATGGAGAAGTAATCGATGGATTTAGCTCTGTGGATGAGTCAATGATCACCGGAGAATCTGTTCCCGTCGAGAAAAAGCATGGCGACGAATTGACTGGGGGAACCATGAATCAAAACGGGCAACTGATCATGAAAGCGACAAAAGTGGGATCTGATACCGCCTTGGCCCAAATAGTAAAGTTGGTTGAAAATGCCCAGAAATCAAAAGCAGAAGCTCAGAGAGTGGCAGACAAGTTTGCCCAATATTTGGTGATTGGGGTGATTACACTAGGAATATTAACTTTTGTTGCCTGGTATTATTTATTGGATGCTCCGGTTGTCTTTGCCCTTTCTGCCGCCGTCGCGGTAGTGGTGATTGCTTGTCCCGATGCGTTAGGACTTGCCACTCCAATCGCTATCGTGCTAGCCACGGGAATGGGAGCAAGAAGAGGGATTTTAATCAAAAATGCCCAGGCATTGGAACGCATGTCCAAGATTAATATGGTGGTAGTGGATAAAACAGGAACCTTAACTAAAG
This sequence comes from Microaerobacter geothermalis, assembly GCF_021608135.1. NCBI lineage: Bacteria > Bacillati > Bacillota > Bacilli > Caryophanales > Bacillaceae > Microaerobacter > Microaerobacter geothermalis. The sequence goes on along the minus strand of NZ_JAKIHL010000017.1, from coordinate 38,928 downwards.
GAGAGCCGGAAGTTCAGGAAATGATCGTAACCCCTGAATGGACAGAAGAAAAACTGTTACAAGTGGCATCAGCCATTGAACAGGGATCAGAACATGTTTTGGCAAAAGCCATTGTAAAAAAAGCAGAAGTACAAAAAATAGAATCAAATGAAAATCATATCCGTGATTTCAACATCATTCCCGGTCATGGGGCGGAAGGCTGGTTAAAAGAAAGTCATGTGATCATCGGAAACCGAAAGTTGATGGAGGAAAAGAATATTGATATTACCCCTCTGCTACGGGAGGTTACAGAATTACAGGAAAAAGGTAGAACAGTCATGTATCTGGCTGTGGACCAAAAGTTAGCAGGAGCCATTACCGTTGCAGATGAGGTAAAACCAACCTCCGCCGAAGCGGTAAGAATGCTTAAAAATCAAGGAATTGATGTAGCTATGTTAACAGGGGATAATCAACAAACCGCAATAGCCATTGGTAAGAAACTGGGAATTGATCTCGTATACTCGGAGGTTCTTCCGCAACAGAAGGCAGAATATATAAAGAAATTTAAAGAAGATGGCAAATTTGTGGCTATGGTAGGAGATGGAGTGAATGATGCACCTGCATTGACTCAGGCAGATATAGGCTTGGCGGTAGGGGCGGGTACCGATGTCGCCATTGAGTCCGCAGATATTGTATTGGTAAAGGATGACCTGCGGGATATTGTTACGGCTGTAAAATTAAGCAAAATAACCCTCGGAAAAATCAGACAAAATTTATTCTGGGCAGTTGCCTATAATTTTGCGGCTGTTCCCGTTGCTGCAGGTATCTTTTATCCTACCTTTGGAATAATGCTTAGACCGGAAATTGCTGCTTTGGCTATGTCTGGAAGTACGATCACTGTGGTGTTGAGTTCCCTTTTGTTAAGAAGAAAAGAAAACAGACTTTCCTTAGCGTGATTTACCGCAAACTGCGTAATGTAATATAACAAGATAAATCACACACAATTGCCGTTATTTAACGGCTTTTTGTTTATGTAAATAAACATTACATTAAACAAGAAATAATATTGACAAAATACGAAAAACTAGGTATGATATGACGTATATAATGTTAGGTAATATAACATAATAAAAAATAAAGAAAAGGAGAGGATTGTATGGAAACCATTATTTATGAGCTAAATGCGGTTTGGATTTATTTAGCTGCGATGTTGGTGATTTTTATGCAAGCGGGATTTGCACTGCTGGAAGCGGGTTCTACACAAATGAAAAATGCCGGGCATGTTGCAGGAAAGCAGGTTCTGAGCTTTGCCATAGGTGCCATAGTTTTTTGGGCCTTTGGATATGGAATCACCTTTGGTGAAGGAAATGGTTTCTTTGGTACACAAGGTTGGTTTCTGAAAGGATTTGAAGGATTTGCAACTGGATTAACCTCTGGGGATTTGCCAGTTGAGTTAACCTATTTATTCCAGTATGGTTTTGCCGCTGTTTCCCTGGCTATCGCCTGGGGAGGATTTGCAGAAAGAGCGAAATTATCTGTCTATTTTGTTTTTGGTACACTCTTTATGATTGTCATCTATCCTGCCATCGGTCACTGGGTATGGGGTGGCGGTTGGTTAGGTGAATTGGGAATGTTGGATTTTGCCGGTTCTACGGTAGTTCACCTTACCGGAGCCATTGCTGCCCTTATTGCTACCCTATTATTGGGTCCTAGACTTGGTAAATACAACAAAAACGGTAAGCCAAATGCAATTCCGGGCCACAACCAGGTTTATACGGTTCTTGGGACATTGATTTTATGGTTGGGTTGGTTTGGTTTTAATCCTGGGAGTACTTTACAAACTGGCGCCGCACAATTTACCTATGTAGCATTAACCACCAATTTGGCTGCTGCGGCTGGTGCAATCTTTGCCCTATTGGCTGCGAAACTGCATAGCGGAAAGGCAGATATTCCAGCCACACTAAACGGAGTTTTGGCAGCCCTCGTTGCGATTACCGCTCCTTCAGCCTTTGTAGAACCATGGGCTGCAGTGGTTATCGGTGGAGCAGCGGGCTTTATCACATATTTTACAGCAGTATATTTTGAAAGAAAGAAAGTGGATGATCCGGTATGTGCTTTTTCCGTCCATGGAATTGCTGGGATTTGGGGAACCATTTCCATCGGACTCTTTGGAGTAGCAGAATTGACAGGAGGATCAGCAGGTCTTTTCTACGGCGGAGGATTAAAACTTCTCGGAATTCAAACTTTGGGTGTAGTGGCTGCTGGTTTATATGTAGCTGTGATAACCTTTGTAATATTAGGTATTATGAAAGTAACTATGGGCATTCGGGTTTCTGAAGAGTATGAAGTAGCCGGTTTAGATATTAGTGAACATGGCTCCTACGGTTATCCTGAGTTATTAAAGAAAAGTGAGGAGAAGAAAAATCTTCATCTGTCTGCCGAGTCTTCTTCGGTATGATCATGTCGTAAAATGGGAGGACCCAATGGAACGGTTGTTTCAAAATTGGCAAAAAGAAATTGCAGCGGCTTTCGATTTAAAAGAGCTGAAACAAATACATTGGGATATTTCTAAAGGGCTCTCCAGCGGATTTTCAAAGGGACTTATCCATCTATCCAACGTGATCGTAATATATGATCAATTAACGAAACTGCATGATCAAATGATGATAAAAACATTTCAGTTGGTGGAACAGGGGCTTCAACAGCAGGGAAAGGAGGCCCCTGTACCCTTTTGTTGGCTGATCCTGGGCAGCGGAGGAAGAAAAGAGCAGACGTTATGGACGGATCAGGACCATGCTTTGGTTTATTTAAATCCACCGGAGGAAAGAGAAAAGGAGATCGATGATTACTTTCAGAGTTTGGCGGATCAATTGGTTCTTGCCTTAGATGATATTGGATATCCCCTGTGTAAGGGGAATGTGATGATTAGTAACCCTAGATGGAGGAATTCCGCAGTCAAATGGAAGAATACCTGGACGGATTGGGTGGAACATCATCATTTGGACCATTTACGTTTTGCGTTGATTTCTGCAGATTTTCGACCCATCTATGGATTGATGGATCTGGGAAAAGAATTGCGGCACTGGTTTTCAACATTTATTTCTAAACAACAGGCATTCCTTAGCAGGGGAGCAGAGCATAATTTGGTTCACCAAATCCCCGTCGGTCCATTGGGGCAATTCATTACAGAGAGGTACGGTGAGAAGGCGGGATATTTTAACCTCAAAGAGGGAATTTACCGACAAATGGTGGAAACATTAAGGCTCTGGTCCATGAAATATGAAATACCCGCGGTCAATTCCTTTGAAAGATTATCCGGTCTGTCGGAAAGAGGGCTTTGGAAAGTTGAAGAAATAAAAGAATGGGAACAGGCATTGGCGATCGTATTTTTTCTTCGGTTATTTCATCACGTTACATCGGCTGCAAAACTGGAGTTTCCCGATAACTTTATTCAACTTCAAACATTGGAGAAGGAACAGATGAAAGAATTAAAAAAAGCGATGAAACTGGTCAGAAGGTTTCAAAAATATACAAATAAGAAATTTACATCTATGTGAAAGAGGATGTTCAAAAAAGTCATTTTGAACAGGCTCTAAAAGCTTGAGGAAAGGTCGATGGGAAGAAATGATGCAGTTTTTTAACCGGATGTTCAACATAAACCAAGGGGTTCAAGGAGGAAGCCTGCAGCAGGAAGCCTGGAAACGAAGCATTTTAAAGGAAGCCTCGGAACGGAGTCTACTTTCCCAACCCCTTGAAAAAGTGAATTACGTGGTTGTTGACACCGAAACAACAGGATTTCGTCCTGATTTGGGGAATGAAATTATTTCTTTGGGTGCAGTCCATGTGGAAGACGGGTTGGGACAGCGGTCATTTTCATCCTTGGTGAAGCCAACCCAGCCCATTCCTTCCCACATTACTGATTTAACAGGAATATCGATGAAAGATGTAAAAAAAGCACCGACACTAAAAGAAATATTGCCCTCCTTTATACAATTTGTTGGGTCAAGGGTTATCGTTGGATATCATCTGGGTCATGATCTGACATTTCTCAATTACTACCTGTGGAGAACTAAATTTTCCCGCATCACCAATCGGACCATCGAACTGAGGCGGGTCATATCCTCTTTATATCCAGAATTAATAGATCTGATTGAATTAGATGACATCTTAAACCATTTTCAAATTCCAATTTCTAAACGGCATACGGCCCTTGGTGATGCCAGAATGACAGCAGCTTTGTGGAGCATACTCTTAAATCAGTGCAAAAAACAAGGGATTATCACGTTCCAAGACCTGTATGAACAGTTGGCACTCTCCTGACCACCTTGGCTAAGGTGGTTTTTTTGTATAAAAGATCCAAAAGTTGCAGATGAGAAGTGGAACCTGTAAAATGGTGGCAGGAAATATCTGTTCGGAATAAAGAAATCACCATGAAGGAGTGGGGTTCCATGAAACGTGCTCGATTAATTTATAACCCATCAGCAGGCAGGGAAGAGATCCCGAAACGTTTGCCATATATCCTGGATCGGTTGGAAACGGCAGGATTGGAAACCTCCTGTCATGCCACAAAAGGATCAGGAGATGCGATTGAAGCAGCAAAAATAGCTGTTGAAAGAAAATATGATATCGTGATCGCTGCCGGCGGAGATGGGACAATTAATGAAGTGGTAAACGGTTTATCCAGATATGAGAAAAGACCTGCCCTAGGAATCATTCCCGCTGGAACCTCCAATGATTTGGCCAATGCCTTGGGAATTCCCAAATCGATTAGCAAGGCCTGTGAAATCATTGCAAATGGAAAACTAATGACCATTGATGTGGGGAAGGCAAACAAACGATACTTCATTAATATTGCCGGTGGAGGGTATTTAACGGAACTCACCTATGAGGTTCCAAGTAAACTGAAAACCGTATTGGGACAATTAGCCTATTACATGAAAGGAATTGAAAAGCTCCCCTTTATTAAGCCGACAAAAATAAGATTAGAAATGGATCATCAGACGGTTGATGAAGAAATGATGCTTTTTCTTGTAGCCAACAGTTCCACTGTGGGAGGGTTTGACAAATTGGCGCCTAAGGCTGATTTGCAGGATGGTCTGTTTGATGTGCTGGTTGTGAAAAAAACGACCCTGGCGGAATTTGTTAAGTTGGCCTCGTTGACCATGAAGGGAGAGCATATCCAAGATCCCCATATCTTATATTTTCAAACAAGCAGTTTAAGGGCCAGTTCAGAAAGTGTGGTTCATCTAAATGTAGATGGAGAATTTGGGGGAGATCTTCCCGTAGAGTTTAAAGTTCTGCCTAGACATATTCAGGTGTTTGTGTGAAATTTAGAAGGATAAGGAGAATGGCTTGTGGGAAAGACAACAATCCCGGTGGGAAAAAACCAAACCATCGAAATGGAGATTACTGGACTGACCCATGAGGGTCAAGGGGTTGGGCGATATCAAGGATTTACCCTTTTTGTTCCCCATGCATTGCCGGGGGAAAAAGTAGAAGTAAAGGTAGTTAAGGTAAAGAAAACATACGGATACGGCCGTTTAATGGAGATAAAGGATGCAAGTCCCTATCGGGCTGAACCGCCCTGTCCGATATATAAAAAGTGCGGAGGATGTCAGCTCCAGCATATCAATTACGAGGAACAGCTCCGGCAGAAGGAGCAGTTGGTACGGGATAACCTATCCCGAATAGGTGGATTGGAACATGTACGAATTCATCCGACCATAGGAATGGAAAACCCTTGGCGATACCGGAATAAAGCCCAGGTTCCCATAGGAGAAGAAAAGGGAGGGCTGATTGGCGGATTCTATGCAGCTGGCTCCCATCAAATCATAGACATGGAAGCTTGTCTTATCCAGCACGAAAAGAATGATGAGGTTGTACAGGCAGTCAAGGAAATTGCTTCTTCTTTAGGAATTTCTGCCTACCATGAGGAAACACATCAAGGGTTGATTCGCCATGTGGTGGCCAAAATCGGCTTTCGTACCGGGGAGGTCATGGTCGTTCTGATTACCAACGGAGAAGAGATTCCTCAGAAAGACAGCCTGATCGAAGGTATCTTACAAAAAGTTGACGGGATTCGAAGTATTGTTCAAAACATAAACACTAAGAGAACCAACGTCATTTTTGGAGAGAAGACAAAAACCCTATGGGGGGAAGAAGTGATTTATGATGATATCGGAAATATCAAGTTTGCGATCTCTGCCCGTTCCTTTTTTCAGGTAAACCCGGTTCAGACCGAGAAGCTATATAACAAAGCTTTGGAATACGCCGGGTTAACAGGGAAGGAAACTGTGATCGACGCCTACTGCGGCATAGGGACCATTTCGCTTTTCTTGGCCCGGCATGCCAAACAGGTTTATGGGGTGGAAATCGTGCCCGAAGCCATTTCCGATGCCAAGAAAAATGCCAGATTAAATCGCATAGAAAATGTCACCTTTGCCGTAGGAGAAGCGGAAAAGGTGATTCCATGGTGGTATGCCCAGGGAATCAAGGCCGATGTAATGGTCATTGATCCCCCTCGCAAGGGCTGCAATGAAGAATTGTTGAAAACGATCATCGACATGAAACCGAAAAGGGTTGTCTATGTTTCCTGCAATCCCAGTACTTTGGCTAGGGATTTGCGGATCTTGGAAGATGGGGGCTTTAAGACGATAGAAGTGCAGCCTGTAGATATGTTTCCGCATACGGTGCACGTTGAGTGCGTAGTTCAGATAAAACGTGCCGAAAGCCGCATGAAATAAGGTTTTCCGGGGATTTTGAAGAGCGGGTTTTTATTTTTATAAGATAAACAACCAGAAAAGCATTAATTGCCTGACTGGATTTTCTTTGATAAATATGGAGGTATAGCTCGCCAGGAAAGCACGAATGATATTCTGAAAAATTAGCCGAAAAAAGCCTTTTAACAAGTTTACCAAAATTTATGATATAATTATGTCTGTTAGAGAAATGAGAAAATTCAAAGAAGTTTTGGTATGGTTGAAGGAGAAAGATTGATGAATTCGATAGACTGGTCAAAAGGGCATATTCTCTATATTGCAAATGAAGTCCCTAAAGGTTCAGACATTCCGGACGAAAAAGAACTTCGATCTGTGATAGAGCCATGGCTGACTGCTGTTTTTCAAAGTGAGCATCTCTCACTACTGCTGGGTTCAGGTCTTACTACAGGAATTTGTTATGACTCAGGCGTCACTCCACAGGCTATGCAGCGAATAAAATTTACAATTGAAGGTGAAAAAATAGAATTCTTTGCTAATGAAGAAGCAAAAAAGATGTCCCGTGGCTCAGCAAATTTTGAAGATGATTTAAGGATGCCATCGAATTAGTAAAAGGCTTAAAAATATTGAATGATGCAAATGCTAAAACACTCGAAGATGAAATAAATGAGAAGATGAAATCCCTCATATTGAATCTGTTAAAAAATGAATACAATGTACTTTCTTCAGATAAAGGCTCGGACTCTTTAGCGCTTTTAAAAAGATTTCTCATTAGTTTTAGCAGCCGAACTGCCACCCGTGACAGATTGCATATTTTTACAACCAATTATGACCGATTTATTGAATATGCCCTAGATAATGCAGGTATTTATACCTTAGACCGTTTTATTGGGAAGTTAAACCCAACCTTGAGAATGCATAAAATGGAGTTGGATTACCATTATAATCCACCTGGGATACGCGGCGAACCACGATATGTTGAGGGGGTTGTTCGTTACACGAAGCTGCACGGCTCGCTTGACTGGCGTTTCAGCAATGGAGATATTCATAAAGAACCCTTGCCTTTTGGGTGTGAAATAAATGAAGACGCAATTCAAAAGCCTTACGAAACAAAAGTGATTTATCCTAACTCAGCAAAAGGGATTGATACGGTATATTTCCCTTATTCTGAATTATTTAGAGACTTTTCTGCAGCGATATGTCGACCCAATTCTGTTCTTGTTACTTATGGCTACGGTTTTGGAGACTCACATATAAACAATATTATTTTAGATATGATGACTATACCATCGACTCATCTGGTAATTATTTCTTATGATTTGGCGGATGGACGAATTTGTAGCTTTGTTGAAAAATGTAATCCTTCTCAACTTACTCTTTTATTAGGTAATCATTATGGGAATATCCGAATATTAACTGAAAACTATCTTCCAAAATCAGCAATTGATCGAATTTCAGATAGACGGCATAGAATTGAAGAGAAAAGGAAAATCACTCAAAAAGAAAGTGAGAGCGAAGATGAATAAAGAATTTGAACATATCAGAAACCAAACTATTGGTACGGTTGAGTTTGTTTCTCCACGTGAAATAAAAGTACAGCTTGAAATCAATGCTCCGCAAAACACCGCTATTAATACCGGAGTACCACAACTTTTCCCAAAAGTAAACGGATTTGTTCTCATTCCCAATGAATCTGGCGCTCTTGTAGGAATTATTTCATGGATTGGAATTGAATATTCACCGTATCCTAAAAGAAAGGGGTACAAAGACTTTGACCTAATTGACTTACCCTTTCCACTTCGTAAGCTTTCTATAACTCCTTTAGGGATTCTTAAAGAAAAGGATGGGCAATTTGAAATTGAGCGTGGAGTTTATAGTTACCCGTCGGTAGGGGATATTGTTGTAGTTCCTAATCAAGAACAGTTACGGGCAATTGTCTAAAACAAGGACAATAATGCAAAAGTTAAAATCGGTGTTTCTCCGATGGCTGCAAATGCGCCTGTTTTTATAAACCCCGATAGAGTTTTTGGCAGGCATATAGCGGTTTTAGGGAATACAGGAAGTGGAAAATCTTGTTCAGTAGCTGGATTAATACGATGGACTCTTGAAGAAGCAAGAAATGAATTACCAAAAGATAAAAAGCTTAATTCCCGTTTTATTGTACTCGATCCAAATGGTGAATATTGCGATGCATTTGAGGGATTAGCTAATATCCGTTGTTTTCAGGTGATATTCAATGATAAGAGCAATTCAAATGCTGTTATCTCCCAATTAAAGGTTCCGAGTTGGATGTGGAATAGTTACGAATGGAGTTCAATTGCACAGGCTAGTGGTAAAACACAAAGACCACTATTAAGAAAAACCCTGCGGGAGATTCGTTATGGCGGAAGATTGGATGAAAATGATAGTCTGATTGCTCCTAGACGTTTAATTACAAGTATTTTGCTAACTCTTAGAAACTTTGAAAGACAGGGAATAAATGCTATAGCCAATTGGCCGGGGAAAAACAATCTAGGAGAAATTTTTCAATCATCAAAAGATTCCCTTGCTTCTTTTTTAGATAAAATCGATGGTGAGCCAAAAGATAAAATTAAAGCAATAATGGCCTCTATTAATAGTGTTTTAACAAAAAGGCCAAAGAGCGGTAATAATTATCCAGCCTTTAATTTAACAGATATACAAGAAGTTGTCTCTGCAATTGAAGCATCGCAGAGTATTTTCGGGAAGTTGAAAAGCTATCAAGGGCCAGATGAAGATAGCCCTGTTTTCTTTACAAATGAAGATTTTCTCAGTCATATTGAAAGACTATCTCAGGAAAACAATGCGCAGCAACTCATGGACTTTTTCATGATGCGAGTCAGAAGCATTTTGACTGATTCTCGCATTGCTTCAGTGATTGAAACAAAAACAAAAGAAGAAATAACTCTGGAAGGATGGTTAAATCAATATATCGGTAGTAATGAAGATGATGGAACTATTAATATTATCGACCTCTCGTTGCTGCCTTCTGAAATTCTTTTTGTAATTGTATCTGTTTTATCAAGAGTCATTTTTGAAGCCCACCAGCGTTACAGAAGAAAAACCGGAAAAATACTGCCTACAACACTTGTTATTGAAGAAGCTCACAATTTTATTAAGCGCTATGATGGGGATGCCGATGAGATTACAGCTAATCGGCTTTGTAGTCAATCATTCGAAAAAATAGCTAAAGAAGGTCGTAAGTTTGGTCTTGGATTACTGATTTCTTCTCAGAGGCCTTCAGAATTATCTCAGACTGTTTTATCCCAATGCAATACTTTTCTTTTGCACCGGATAGTCAATGATAAAGATCAGGAGATGGTAAAAAAGTTAGTGCCAGACAATCTAGGAAGCATTTTAAATGAACTCCCAATACTTCCAACAAAAAAAGCAATTTTGCTTGGATGGGCGGCCCCGATACCAGTAATTGTTGAAATGAATACTTTAGAGGATAAGTGCTGCCCAAGATCAAAAGACCCTGAGTTCTGGGATGTGTGGACTGGAAAAGAAGAAAGGGATATTGACTAGAAAAGCATTAGTGATGAATGGCAGAAAGAGGATAATATTTAATAATACCCTTGCTTTGCTATCCTAATTTCGGTGAGGGTAAAGAGGCTTTAGGATTTTCTAATTAAAGAGGAAGTGTAACTATTTCCTAACGAGGTGTAACTGTCTGTCATAACAAGAAGTGTTCAGATCGGTTTATGATAACTTTAATTTTCATCCTGATATTAAGAATTATGCTGTGGAGTTTTTCACTATAATAATATATGTCAAGGAAGTTGTTTATTAAAGTTTGTTCATCGACTTCATTTATAGTGGTTAATGTTAAAAAGCGAATAAAAATTGACCTGATCATCAACTTAGATAGTGTTGAAAATTATTGCATTTTGAATAATCGCTTATCAACTGGCAAGCTATCCAGAAAGTTGGTTGGCTTTTTGGTATTAAAAGGTTGTCTGATAGCGTAGCTTCATTTTATACATACGACAAAAACCAAATAAGGAATTCCCCATTAGCAAATTAGCGGTGGCATTTTAGAAATAAGATGCTGCCGCTTTTTTTATGCCCTTTTTTAGGGTGAAAGTCACAAACGATTGGAGGAAATCAAATGTCAAACATCAAGCACTACAAATGGGCGGATGAGGACTTTGGCTATAACACCGGCAAGGCAGAGTTTAAAGGCGGCAAAACCCTGAGTTGCTTTACACCAGAAGGCGGCTCTGCCGAGGCGCTTGAGCTGGCGGCAAGCATACTTGATATAGACCTTGCCGAAGCAGGATATCTCTACAATGAAAGCACCGGTGAATATGAATATGTGGAAGAAGAGCCGGATGAAATTCCTCAGATGGGCGGTGTGTAGCAATGCATGCCGTCTATATATCGAAAAGGCAAACGAGCATAAGGCGCTACCTTTCGAGGCAGCGTCTTTTTTTGTTGCCGGAAAGGAGCTGAACTATGAACACAGACATAAAAACACAGGAGAAAAAAACCGGCAGCGATCCTGCGCCACCAAGAAAAATTCACACCGTACCCTTGCCAAAAAACACCGAGCGCTGCAAAGGCTGTCCCTATCCTGGTGTCGGCTTTATCTGCTGGAGTACAGACGGGAGCGGTATGCGGACCGATATGGACAGGATCACCAGGCCAAGGAGGTGATGACTGATTGAACAGCATTATCAGCTGATTCGGCGGCAAAAAGGCCCTGCGTGAACTTATTTACCAGCGGATGCCCAAAGATTATGGAAGATACATTGAGGTCTTTGGTGGCGGCGGTTGGGTACTCTTCGGCAGGAAACCGGATGCAAGCATGGAGGTCTATAATGACTACAACGCCGACCTTGCCAACCTGTTCCGCTGCGTCAAGGAGCGTCCTCTGGCCCTGCTCAAGGAGTTGAATTTCCTGCCCCTAAACGGCATGGACGAATTCAACGTCCTCAAAAAATATCTTGAAAAGGAGGAATTCACCAGCGAATACCTGCGGGAGGAATTGGAACTGGCGGAGAACTGTCTGTCCCCGCCACAGTTTGAGGAAATCAAATCGATCCTCATTGAAAACGCGACCATGTCGGACGTAAAACGCGCCGCCGCCTTCTTCAAGCTGATCCGCTACAGCTACGGCAGCGGCTGCACCTCATATAGCTGCCAGCCCTTTGATATCCGGAAAACCTTCCACCTTATATGGTCGGGAAGCCGCAGGCTTAAGGATACGGTCATCGAGAATAAAGACTTTGAGGCGTTGATCCTTCAATATGACAGGGACAACGCCTTAATACCGCTTAGAGTATTTCAGCAAATGTCGGTGATGCCGTACCCTATACCGACTATGCCAGCGGCAGTCTTTCCGATGAGGGCGGTACCATCACCTTTGTGGAAAAAGGGAGCTATACACTGGCGGCGATGACGGCGCGATTTATTTTCAGATGCTCGCCCATGATTTTAAGGTGCTGGAGCTGCAAAGACTCAAGGGTGAGGCGCAGAAGATACCGCACAAAATCCGGATTTTCTCCTTCATCATGCCGATGTGCTTCCTGTTTACCTATCTCGCCATCATTACCTATGAGATCATCAAGTCCCTCGGCGGGATGTTTTGAAATGAAATAGGTTGAATTTATCCTATTTCTGTGTATACTAGAAGTAGGAGGTGTTATGAATGAATATCAACACAAACAGCCTTGTATCCATTACCGAGGCCAATCAGAATTTTTCCAAGGTGGCGCGCTTGGTTGATGAGAATGGTGTTGCGGTCATTTTGAAAAACAATGTGCCGCGTTATATTATCACAGAGTTCAGTGAATTTCAGGCTGAGGAAATGGCGGTTGACGAGGATGTGAAAAGTATAGCTCGCCGCCTGATCACAAAACACCGGATGGCGTTTGAGGAACTGGCTAAATGAAAAGATTAAGCATTCCGCAAATCGTGATGATGCACAGCACGTTGATCAAGGAAACCGGAGGATTGGACGGGATTCGTGACGAGAACCTGCTGGACACGTCGGTCAACGCTCCATTTCAGACCTTTGGCGGTGAATATGTATATAAAACACTGGAGGCGAAGGCGGCGCGTTTGGGGTATTCTTTAGTAAAAAATCATCCCTTTGTTGATGGCAACAAGAGAATCGGAATGCTTGCCATGCTGGTTTTTCTGGAAATCAATGGCATTGAGCTAACATGTTCGGATCAGGATATTATCGAAACCGGCTTAAAGCTTGCCACCGGCGAGATGGATGATAAGCAACTCTTGGAATGGATTCTACGGCATAATTAAAGAATGGGCATGGCGAAAAAGAGCGGATAACCTCCGTTCTTTTTTTGTTGAACTGAAAGGAGGTCTTCTGATGAACGAACAGGATTTGAAACAAAAGCTGCTGCGCTTTCAAAACCCGCTGGAGGTGGTGAGGGACCAGTGGCTGAACGAGCAGGGAACTGCTTTGGACGAGGAAAGGGGGCATGTCCTCTGTACACTTGCCGACACAAGGAAGGCCGAACAAGATTACGAGCTGGGCGAAGCCTTCCGAGAACCCGGACAGGACGAGGGGGTGCGGATGTGTTAGAAAAGCTGGTCAATAAACGCGGAGAAGGGTATATCGATGTGGCCGTGCTGGTACTTTGCGCCATGCTTGTCATTGCTCTTGCTGTTAAGGTATTTCCGGTCTACATCGCCAAGAGCCAACTTGACACCTTTGCCTCAGAACTTTGCAGAGAAGCAGAGATTGCAGGTAGAGTCGGCAGCGAAACCAGCATGCGGGCGCAGGTGCTGCTGGAAAAAACAGGACTTAATACCGCCATTTCATGGTCAAAGACCGGCAAAATCCAGCTCAATGAAGAGTTCATTCGGTACACTTTACCATCGGCGGTAAAACCTACACGGTAAACAACATATATTATCCCGAAGGTGACAGACAGCTTGTGTGGGTGCGCTGGACGACACCTTCCACACCGCAGGGGATGCTCTCTATGAACCTAACAGACTCAGTGAACATAAGCGGAAGCTTATGGGATGACTGGCACATCGCGCCCGTAAAACCTTAAAAATATCATCAGAAAAAGAACAGGATCGCAAGGCGTGAAAAGCCCTGCGGTCTTTTCTTTTTCAGCAATAAAGGAAGAAAGGTGGAAAAATTGATGAAAAAAAAGAAAAAGCTCTTGTACCTTGCTATGATGGGCAACATGGGAGCCGAGCTATTTGAGATGAGCTGGGTGCAGGCTATTGTGCTGTTCTTCTCCTATCTTGCATGGGCACTTTATGGGACAGGGATTGTAGTTTCCGCCTTTGAATGTGGTATTGAATACCAAAGCGGCAGGGGCACAAGAATATGGAATTATTAGTAGGGAGCTTAAAATAGATGATTTATCATTTGATGCACAAGTTGATCTACTTAAGGATTTAATTAATAAAAATTCTTGGGATGCAAATATTGACAGTGAAAAAATTATTGCTGCTTCTCATGAAATGATAGAATTAAGAAAAGAAGAAAATTCTGTTGCTATGGAATTGGCAAAATCCAAAAGTCGCTATACAGAGATGTCTCAACTCTTTGATAGTATGGATACTTATAGAAATTCGTTATCAATTCAAATTTATTAGGTACAGATAGTGAATTGATAGATGAAATTAATCGCATACTGAATGAGTTAGATGATCTTAAAAAACAAGTAGATGAAAATGCAATTGAAAAAAAGATCGATACTGCTATTAGAATTAAAAATGAATCTCTGTATAATAATTTGATTGCGCTGTCCCCATAGGCGTTGAGTACACCAAGGTTTCTTATACAAATGAAAATATAAATGAAAATAGGATGAACCGGATTAGGGCTTATTTATTAGTTCACTGTCATTAGAAATAATGACTATAATAGTAAAAGAAGCATTTAGGTTACAAAATAAAGGAGCATCTAAAATGAATGTGGATCTAAGGGAAGAACCCTCTGTTATTCCATATCACAACCGGAATAAATCGGGAATGCGCGTACTCGTCACGACTGCTGTCCCAGCAGAGAGGGACGCGATATTGCGCGGACTTCAGAGAACTGGCATATTTGATGTTCTGGCGGTGGGTGTCGGTCCTGCAGTAGCTGCAGCCCGCACTGCGAGGGCATTAGCAGCTAGTGAATACGACTTGATCGTGAGTGCTGGAATCGGGGGCGGTTTTGCTGGTCAGGCGGAAGTGGGCACCCTCGTTGTAGCCAGCGAAATCGTGGCAGCCGATTTAGGAGCAGAGACCCCGGAGGGCTTTTGCAGCCTGGAGAAACTGGGTTTCGGATTCACCCGTATACCGGTGGATAACAGCCTGGCGATTCGACTAGTGGATGGATTGCACGCAGCTGGTCTTCCAGTTACAATTGGCCCGATATTAACGGTATCGACAGTAACCGGTACTGCTCCAACCGCCCTGGAAATGGCTTCCCGGGTACCAGGGGCTGCTGCAGAAGCGATGGAGGGTTATGGTGTGGCCATTGCAGCTCAAGATCGTGGCTTGCCAATCGTAGAAATTCGTTCCATATCCAACCTGGTTGGTCCGCGGGACCGGTCCTCATGGCGGATTGAAGAGGCTTTAAAACTTTTGGAAGAAGCAAGTAAAGTATTATTGGAGGTATTCATATGAAAATTGCTTTCTCCCCCTGTCCCAACGATACATTTATTTTTCATGCCTGGGTACACGGATTAATATCCGGGGCACCAAAGCTTGAAGTAACATACGCAGATATCGACATTACCAACGGTATGGCGGAGAGTCCCAACGGACCGGATGTCCTAAAGATTTCGTATGCGGCTCTGCCGTGGGTCCTTTCTGAATATGCGCTCCTTCCCTGCGGGGGAGCATTAGGAAGGGGATGTGGTCCGTTGGTATTGACGAAAAGCAGTATATCCGAGCCCGTGATGCCAGCAATGCTTGCCGGAAAACGGGTGGCAGTGCCCAGTGAGCGATCCACCGCCTATCTGCTGTTTCGGCTGTGGGCAGCCCAAAACGTGCCTGGTGGATTGGGAGAGGTGATCATTATGCCGTTTCACAAAATTATGCCCGCCGTTCGGGATGGTGAGGTAGATGCAGGGCTTGTCATTCATGAAGCTCGCTTTACGTACCCCGAATATGGATTAGGCCTGCTGACAGATTTGGGAAGCTGGTGGGAAGCTGATACCAACCTGCCGATTCCGTTGGGTGCCATCATTGCCCGCCGTTCGTTGGATTTGGAGGCAATCTCCGGGTGGATTCGGGCGTCGCTAGAATATGCATGGAAACATCCGGATGAATCCCAGGGATACGTGCTGCATCACGCCCAAGAGATGAATCCTGAAGTAGCAAAAGCCCATATTGATCTGTATGTAAATAAGTTTTCCGCTAATCTGGGGGAAGAAGGGTATGCGGCAATCGCTGCACTGCTTTCCAGGGCCTCTCAAGAAGGTCTTGTCCCCGAAGTGGATTTGGCGAAGCTATCCTTGACATGATTTGTATTTGAAAAACCACTTTTATTATTAAATTATAATTGTTATAATCTAAATGATTTAACCTAACCCGCCAGGAGTCTTCCACCTCCAGGTTTTTCAAAGATTAACGAAAGTGGGGGATGAATGGCGGTTCTAGAGAGCAGGAAGAAAAGAGGAATCGAACGCTGCTTCTCTTGCAACGCTTGTATAATTCAGCCAAAGAAAATGATAGAAATGGACGTGGAAAAGTTGGATAAAAGAATAGGCATTATTATGACAATCCTCATGACGGTCTTTATTGGCTTTGGATTAATCATTCCCGTCATGCCCGAGATGGTGGCAGTTGCAGGAGCAGCCCCCTTTCATTTGGGAATGCTTTTGGCGATTTACTCCGCCATGTCATTCTTTTTCTCACCTCTTTGGGGAGGACTGTCTGATAAAATTGGCAGGCGTCCCATTATTTTGGTTGGATTGATTGGTTTTACCTTTAGTTTCTTCCTGTTTGGGATTGCTGCTGATAAACTTTGGTTGATGTATGTGTCTCGAATTTTGGGAGGACTTTTTTCCGGAGCAGTGACCTCCTGTGCCATTGCCTATATTGCTGATATCACTTCTATCGAAAACCGGACGAAAGGGATGGGTTTAGCTGGTATGTCCATTGGCCTCGGATTTATTTTTGGTCCAGCTGTTGGAGGCATGTTAAGCCGGTTCGGAAACGAAACTCCCTTTTTTGCTTCATCCATTTTGGCTTTGATTATTTTCGTCTTCGCCTATATCAATCTGAAAGAATCATTATCTGATGAAACCAGGAGGGAAAAAGCAGAGCAAAAGACATCAAGATGGAAAGCCTTTGCGGGTTCACTGAAATACTTGTATCTTCTCTCCTTTGTTGTCTCCTTTACGTTGGCCAGTTTGGAGGGAACCCTTCAGTATTATGAGGCCCAAAAAATCGGAGCCACCCCATTTGAAGTAGGGATTATGTTTGCCATTAGTGGAATTGTCGGTGCAGGAATACAAGGGGGGGTTGTCCGCAAGCGAGTGAAACAGGGGGATGAAAGCAAAGCTATTTTTATAGGTCTCATTGTATCTGCTATTGGGTTTACACTCATTATTTTTTCAAGGAGCTTTTGGACGGCTACTTTATTCATTGCCATTTTTGGAGCTGGAAATGCGTTGATCCGTCCTTGCGTCACGTCGCTGATTTCCCAAAAAACAACCTTTGGTCAGGGGGTTGCCACCGGACTGATTTCATCTATGGATAGTCTGGGAAGAATTGGTGGTCCGATTCTTGGAACACTTCTGTATCAATATCAAATGGAATCTCCATTTGTATTTGGCGCTGTGGTTAGCCTGTTATCCATTGGATTTCTTTATAGATTTCTTCTAAAGGACAGGTTGCATATTTCTGAATCCACAAATTAACGGGAAAAAAGGGAGAGGCAGGAATCATTTATGAACCTGGATGATTTAATCATATATACCAATCCCAGTCGAAGGGATGTAAAAAATATTTATAAGGATGAAAGATATGCCCGGGGGATTATTTTGCCCACCGGGGATATGTTGGTTTGGAACGGTGATATTATGCATGGAAAGGTGATGCCCTTCATCAAGGAGAATGGAATTCACTTCAGTATCTTTAATGACAAGTTGGAGATTTGTTGGCAGTTTGAATCTTGGAAAGAGATTCAAAGGCGGTTAGTCCTGGTTAAGCCCTATCTGATGAATTTAGGTTTTCCAGAAGACGGAAGGATCGTCTTTGATACCCAATATTATACTCATACGACCCTTCAGTTTCCGGAAATCCGATACTTCCAATTGTTTGATGATCACTATGAAATTAAACCAATCGATGCCAAATAGTTTCTTCTTTTAATCTTTCTCGGCAGCGGCTAGAGCGGCTTGCGCTGCAGCAAGCCTGGCAATTGGGATTCGATAAGGACGGCAGGAGATGAAGTTGACGCCAATGTTTTGAAAGAAGAGGACAGACTTCTTCTCACTACTGTGTTCCCCGCAGGCTCCTATTTTTAGTTGAGGTTTGCGGGCCCTTCCTTTTTCTATGGCGGTTCTAATCAGTTCTCCCACACCTTCCTGGTCAAGAACAACAAAGGGATTCTCCGGCAATATTTTATAATCCAGATAATAGGCCAAATATTTTCCTTCTGCATCGTCACGACTGAACCCAAAGGTGGCCTGGGTTAAATCATTTCCGCCAAAGGTGTAAAAATCACTGTACTCCACAATTTGGTGGGAAGTCATACAGGCCCTTGGCAATTCGATAAATGTGCCAATTGGGATATCAATCCGGTCACCATATTCAAGAAACACATGACTAAGGACTTCCTCAACCTGTTCACGAACGGTCTTTAACTCATTGATGTGGCTGACAAGGGGAACGATTATCTCAGGATAGACGATGATTCCTTCTTTTTTTAATTCAAGTGCCGCTTCTGCAATGGCTCTTGTTTGCATATCATAGATTTCTGGATACGTAATACCGATCCGACACCCCCTGTGCCCAAATGCCGGATTTAGTTCATGGAGCCCTTTTACCTTCTTTAATAACTCCTCTTTTTCTTCCATTTCCTGATAATTTTTTGCCATTTTTGCCCTTTCTATTTCCATGGTAAGGGTTTCCGCATTGGGGAGAAATTCATGGAGAGGTGGATCTATCAGTCGAATCGTAACAGTACACCCTTCCATCGCTTGAAAAATTCCCAAGAAATCCTTTTTTTGCATGGGTATCAGCTTATCAAGGGCTTTTTTTCTTTCCCATTTGTTTTGGGCTAAGATCATTTCTCGAACAATCGGAACCCTGGCCGGATCCATAAACATATGTTCCGTTCGGCAAAGTCCAACCCCCTCAGCCCCGAATAATTTTGCTGTCTTTGCTTCTTCGGGAGTGTTTACACTTCCCAAGACAGCCAGCTTCTTCACTTCATTGGCCCAAGATAATAACGTATGACATTCCGGTGTTAGTTGAGGAGGTACCAACGGAACACTTCCAAGAAAGACTTTGCCGCTGGAACCACATATGGTAATTAAATCCCCTTCCCTCAATGTTTTCCCTTGAATATATAGTTCCTTCTGGGAGAGATTGATGGTTATCTCGTCACAACCGACGATGCAGGGCTTTCCCAGATCCCTGGCTACCACGGCAGCGTGGCTGGTCATCCCCCCACGGGAGGTTAATATTCCCACACTTGCTACCATTCCGTGGATATCGTCGGCGCTTGTTTCCGATCTTACCAGAATCACGTCCTGCCCAGTCCATAGCATTCTCTCTGCTTCTTCTGGATCAAAAATGATAATGCCTGTCGCTGCACCAGGGCTGGCGGGCAAACCCGTTGCCAATACATCAGCCTTAACTTCCGGATCAATGGTTTGATGGAGAAGGGTTGACAGGTTGGATGGATCAATGCGCATGAGTGCTTCTTTTTTTGAAATAAGACCTTCATTTACCATATCTACGGCAAATTTTATTCCGGCAACAGCAGATCGTTTGGCTACCCTTGTTTGAAGTAAAAATAACCGGCCGTTTTCAATGGTAAACTCGATATCCTGTACATCCCGATAATGATTTTCCAGTGTTTTGGCCACCTCTGTTAATTTGTCGTAAGCTTTAGGGGAGCTTTCTTTTAAGATACAAAGGGATTCGGGTGTCCTTGTTCCGGCCACTACGTCTTCCCCTTGAGCATTAACTAGATACTCCCCGAAAAGTTGATTTTCTCCCGATAATGGATTCCGGGAAAAGGCGACTCCGGTTCCCGAGGAATCACCCAGATTGCCAAAAACCATCATTTGGACGGTGACCGCAGTTCCCAGATCATCGGGCAAATTGTGAATTTTGCGGTATATCATCGACCTCTGATTGTTCCATGAGTCGAACACGGCTCCAATGGCCAGAATTAATTGAACCTTGGGATCTTGAGGGAATTCATCTTTTACTTCCTGCCTGACGATTTTTTTATACTGTCTGATTAAATCTGTTAAATGATCAGCCGTCAACTCTGAATCCCGTTTTATCTTTTCCTTTTCCTTTAATTGATCCAATTCTTGTTCAAAGAGATATAGATCAATTCCCAAGACTACGTCGCTGAACATTTGAATAAAGCGACGGTATGAATCCAAGGCAAAACGTGGATTTTCTGTTTGTTCAGCCAACCCTTGAACCGTTTTGTCGTTTAACCCCAGGTTTAAAATAGTATCCATCATGCCCGGCATGGATACGGAAGATCCGGAACGTACCGATACCAGAAGAGGATTTTTGGGGTGGCTGAATTCCTTTCCTGTCACCTTTTCCAAATAAATCAGGGCATCATCAATTTGTTTTTCTACTTTTGGATGAATCTTTTTACCTTCTTTATAGTATCGGCGACAGGCGTCGGTGGTAATGGTAAACCCGGGTGGTACAGGCAGGCCAAGGGAGAACATTTCCGCCAGATTGGCCCCCTTTCTTCCAAGGAGATGATTCATCGATGCATTCCCTTCAGAAAATAAATACACATATTTTCGATTCATCTTCTTAAGATTCCTTCCATTCTTCAAGCTTTTCAATTTCTTCGACGTCTTCTACGGTAATGTCTTGGAGGCCTTCACATTTGTTCATTCCATGAACCAGCAGTTGGGAATAGGATGCTTCTGCTGCTTCTTCAGTTTCTGCTTCAATGACCATGGTTACGGTCAATTTAAATAACGGCATTCGTGTTCCTCCTTTGTTCATATGATTTATCATCGCAGATATTATATTTTAAGACCTATCATAGCAAATTATGAGTCAAGCTTCCATGAGTGACAAGAAGTTGTCATACAAAAAACATCCGGCCTGTGTTTGACCGGATGTTTTTAAGGGAGAGTGAAGTAATATGCAATTATTATAGATCAGTTTTGAAGAAGCTTCCCATCATGTTGCTGTAGTTATAGTTTCCACCCATCATACCGCCGTAGTAGCTGGTATTTCCGGTCCCATCTCCATGGCAGGCAGTGTACATTTGCTCGAATACTTCCGCATCTACATCAGGATGTATTTGCTGCATGAACGGCAGCATGGATTCGAAATCAAATCCATATGGGGTGCTTAAATCAGATTCAGCAAAGGCAGCTCCTATTCCGATGCTAAGAACCAAAACCACTAGACCGAAAGTGAAAAACGTTTTTTTCATGGCATTCCATCTCCTTTTCCTTTTTCATTTATTAAAATTGACATTTCGTCAATTTTTTCGAATTTATAGATGTGAAACTAAACGTACATATAACTTCTCGCTTGTAACCTCCGAGATAATCATTTATATGATTTTTGTTTTAGGGGGTATTTCCTCTTACATCTTCAATATACCCACCTCATATGAAGAACTTCTAAACAAGATATGAAACTTTTATGAAGATGAAAAAAAATATTTGATAGGGGTACACGTATTATTATTTTTCTCTTGAAAAGTTAAAAAATATAGACTATAATCATAAACAATCATAAACAATCATATATAATCAAATATTAAACAAATAATGATCTAAAATGATCAACAATGAGGGATGCTTATGCTATATGGAGAAGAAAGAAAAATTCATATCCTTGAATACATTCAAAAAAATTCCAGGGCCTCTGTACAAGAGCTCAGTCTTCACTTTGAGGTGTCTGAATCCACCATCCGCCGGGATTTAAAGGAACTGGAAGAAGCCAAATTACTAAGAAGAACCCATGGTGGTGCCGTATCCCTCCAAGGAGTGAATTTCGAACCAACTTTTGGGGAAAAAGAGGATAAATTTCGCTCAGAAAAAGAGGCCATTGCCAAGAAGGCGATTGAGCTTATCGAAGAGGAGGATACTATCCTGATTGATTCTGGAACAACCACTTTTCATCTAGCTAATGCCTTGAAAACATTTTCTCGATTAACAGTGGTAACCAATTCGATCATGATCGCAAAAGAACTTGAGGATAGCAGGGGAATTGAAGTTTTACTGACCGGGGGGATTTTGAGGAGAGAAACATTAGCCCTTGTAGGTCCTTTTGCAGAGCAGTCCCTTTCTATGGTTAGAGTAGATAAGGCGTTCATAGCCACCAATGGTTTGGATATCCATGAGGGACTGACAACGCCAAATCTTGTGGAAGCCTCCACAAAAAGAAAAATGATAAAGTCTGCAAAACAGGTCATATTATTATCCGACCACAGCAAAATGGGGAAAATATCATTTGCTAAATTTGCTGAAGCGAACGAAATCGATAAACTGGTTGTTGATCAGGCCGCTCCTGTAAGCGTTATCAAGCAATGGGAAGACTTAGGAGTTGACGTATACGTTGTGTGTCCATAGGAGGAAATGAGATGAAATCATCTGTTGTAACAGTCACCCTTAACCCTGCTTTGGATAAAACCATCACATTAGCACGGCTTCAACGGGGTGGATTAAATCGGGTAAAGGAAATTCAATTGGACCCTGGGGGAAAAGGAATTAATGTGGCAAAGGTGCTAAAGCAATTCCAGATTGACGTGTTAGCCACCGGATTTATTGCGGGTTCCCAAGGTGACTTTATCATGAAGAAATTAAAGAATGAAGGAATGAAGTTTCATTTTTTGAGGATTGATGGGGAGACTAGAACCAATCTTAAAATCGTAGAGGAAGAGACAAAAGTCACCACAGAAGTCAATGAATCCGGATTTGAAGTATCCAAAAAGGATCTGGATCAATTTATGGATGAAATGGAAGAGATTCTGAATGAAAGCAACATCCTTGTCTTAGGAGGAAGCTTACCTCCCGGTGTCCCTGATACCATTTATCGAGATTTTATCGAAATGGCAAATCACCGGAATGTAAAAACGATCTTGGATGCAGATGGAGCAGCGTTAAAGGAAGGGATAAAAGCCAAGCCTTATGCAATAAAACCCAATTTATTTGAATTGGAACAGCTCTTTGGATATGAATTGGATTCTGATGAAAAAATAATATCAGTATCAAAGGAATTGTTGAAAGTCGGAATTTCACTAATTGTAATATCCATGGGCAGCAAAGGATCCGTGGTCATGGATAAGGAAGAAATCTACCGCGTTACACCGTTTCCCATTATTCCGGGAAGTACAGTTGGGGCAGGAGATTCTATGGTGGCAGCTCTTGTTTATTCTCTTCTAAAAGAAAAATCCTTAATAGAATTGGCCAAATGGATCACTACTGCCGGTACAGTTACTGCATCAAAACCTGGAACCCAAGTTTGCACCTTTACCGAAGTTCAGCGCTTTTTGGGGCAGGTGCAAGTTTCACAAATTGAAGCAGACGGTGCCCATTTCCCGAATGAATCGCCAGTCCTGTGTGGAACTGGTGGATCAATTACTCAAATCGGACACGACTAACCAAATAAGATCCCAATTAGAAGAATTCACTGATGGAAGCCCCTAAGGGAGGGAAAGTCCCTTTGGGGCTTTGTTTTTAGTCATTTGTTCATCCAGGAATTTTCTCTGGCCTAAGTAATAAAAAATAGAACTGCTGGCTGCCACGAAGGAGATGATCCAGAATAAACCAGAACCCCCTATTCCCTGCAAGATATATCCCCCGATCCATGAGCCAAGAAAGAATCCCAGAGACCGGAAACCACTGGCCCCAAAATAAGTTCCCCGTAATTGCTCTCCCGCCAATTGATCGATGAAAATACTACCTGATGGGAAAAGGAGAATTTCCCCCAAAGTTAAGATGACCATTGATGCAATAAGCCCCGTCCAGTTTTGGAAAATGGCAAATCCCATGTATCCGATGGAAAAGAGGAAACTGCCTACAACCATGACTCTCATTAAAGAACGTTTTTCTGCCCAATGGCTGATGGGAATTTGGAGGATGACAACGGTAATTGCGTTTGTGGAAAGAAGAATGGAATAAAGCAGAACACCATTGTCAATAAATCCTTCCAAATATTGAGGAAGGGTTGACTCTACCTGTGAATATCCCAGATTCACCAGTACTCCGCCCAAAATGAAATATCGCAAGGGAATATCATTTTTTACAACCCGAAGAGCTGAACGGAGGGTGACCGCTTCCCTTGAAGGAGAAGGGTTTTGTATGGTTACAGTGGACATCAGCACGAGCAATGAAACAGCGTAAACGAGATACACCCCGGCGGTGATAAAAAATGCAAGGCTGGCAGAAATCATTCCTAAATAGGCTCCAATAAGAGGACCTACTGTTGCCCCAATGTTAATCGCTGTATACCGCATGCCGAATGCCTTCATTCTTTTCTCTCTAGGAGTTAAGTCAGCAATCAGTGCCTGGCTGGTCGGTTCAAAGAAGGATCGGCATAACCCATTCACAGCATTGAGAAGAACAAATGCCATGGGGTGAGCGGATAACCCAAAGCCAACAAATACACCGGACCAGGCAAAAAGAGCAGAAAGCATAATCACTTTCCGGCCAAAGCGGTCTGACAGGTTTCCCCCAATAAAGCTCCCAATGGTTCCTGCCAAAGGTCCCATTCCGATGGTTAGACCAATCAGGATCGGACTCATTTCCGTTGTCCTGGACAGATACACTGCGAGGAAAGGCAAGGCCATGAAACTAGCTGATCTGGCTATGATTGTTCCCAGCAGTAGCGCCCAGACAACGGGGTGATAAGAATGGAAAAAAACTCTTAAACGTTCCATGGAAAATTCCTTTCTGCTGAACTGGTGAGTGAATAAGTGGATTATATCTTTTTTTCGAGAATCGAACAATATCCTGACGTGAACTTCTTTAGTTTCGCAGCTATAGAAATGGACCGAAAATGTGTATTTATCTATGTTCATGAACAGTGAGGATGAATAAACTATGGGGGAAAATGTACTAAGGAGGTACTTCATGAGCCGTTATCGTCAATCCTCAATGAATCCCTATTCCCACCCGGAGTTGATGACATCTCTTGACATGATGACTCCAGGAATGATGCAATCACCTGGGATGATGCCGACGCCCGGAATGCCGTCCCCCATGGTTAGTCCGTTGTTCATACAGGATCTTAGAGAAGCAATAAACGGAGAAGCCCAAGCCATCGATTTTTATAAACGTCTGATTGAAATGGCTCCCAATCAACGGCATGTAAACTACTTAACTCATATTCGGAATGACGAGAAAAAGCACCTTCGGATGCTTACGAACCTGTATGTTCAACTAACAGGGAGAAGACCAGATATCCGTTTTACTCCGGTAAGATTTACAACCTACCGGGAAGGCCTTGAAAAAGCATTGGATGGTGAACTGGAAGCTGCGGAATTGTACAGGAGAATGTATTTGTCTGTTCAAGACAGGAGAAAGAGGGATGTGCTGTTTGAAATTATGACCGATGAAATGGAGCATCAAGTCAGATTTGCTTATTTAATTGACACCGTTCACTAAAAGAATCTGTCAATCAAAGAGGTGGACCTCGTTCCCTTCATATCTTTTATCCTGAAATCCCTCCACCGAGGGATTTTTTTCTTTGATATGAATCTTAGAAATCATTTGAATATGAGAAAAACATTATGTAGAATATTAGATATATTTGCAAAATTAATAAATAAAAAAGGGGGTTTTTAAATTGAAGTTGTTTTATCCAAATCAAAAATCCATGTGGGGAGGAAAGAGAGGATGGATGTTTTTGTCTATTCTGATTCTCTCGTTCCTCTTATTGGCCGGATGTGGAAGCAAGGAATCTGCCCCTGCCGGTGGGGATCAAAGTTCTGGAAATTCTGCTCCCTCCAGTACCAATGAAAGCGCTTCTACCGAAGAAAAAGTGGCCAAAATTGGTGTCATATCCTGGTTAACCGGTGACGGAGCTGCTTATGGGGAAGCGATAACCAACGGGTTTAAAATGGCCCAGGAAGAGCTGAATGAACAAAACCAAGGAAAATTAAAAGTTGAATTGATTATTGAGGATTCTGCAGGAAAAAGGGATCAGGCCCTGAATGCTGCCCAAAAATTAATAAATTCCGATGAGGTTGTGGCGATTCTTGGTCCAACCCTAAGCAGTGAAATGTTTGTAGTAGGTCCCGAAGCCAATGCAGCTGGTGTTCCCATCATGGGTACTTCTACAACGGCGAAGGGAATTACGGATATTGGCGAATACGTATTCCGCAATGCCCTGCCTGAATCACTGGCCATTCCTGCTGCAATTAAAAAAGCAGTAGACGCCTTTGGAATTAAAAAAGTCGCATTAATGTACGGTGCAGACGATGATTTCACCAAGTCCGGTTTTGAAACCATGCAGGCAACATCAGAAAAAATGGGACTGGAGATTTTGACCATTGAAAAATTTTCTACTGGAGATGCTGATTTTAAGGCGCAATTAACCAAGATCCAATCCCTTAATCCGGATGCTATTTTTGTATCTGCTTTATATAAAGAAGGAGGTCTCATTCTTGATCAGGCCAGAAAACTGGGTCTTAATGTTCCTGTTGTTGGAGGGAATGGTTTTAATTCGCCTCAGGTAAGTAAAGTCGCTGGCCAGGCTGCCGAAGGCATACTGGTGGCAAGTCCATGGTTCCCGGAAAGAGAGGTTCCGGCGGTTCAGGAATTTGTGAAAAAGTACGAAGGGAAATATGGCAAGAAGCCAGACCAATTTGCGGCCCAGGCCTATGATGCTTTGAGGATTATGGCGGAAGCCCTTCTTCAAATTGAAGATCCATCGGACAGAGACGCATTGCGTGATGCTTTAGCGGGAGTAAAAGATTTTGATGGTGTCACCGGTAAATTTGCATTTGATGAAAATCGTGATCCGGTAATGGATCCGGTGATTTTAACCATTAAGGACGGCAAATTTGTAGAATTTAAGTAGTTGGAACTTACAAACGGACATTTCATAGACGGGGTAGGTGAGGACTTTGTTTTTGCAGCAGTTGGTCAATGGACTGACATTGGGAAGCATTTATGCGATTGTTGCACTAGGATATACCCTTGTTTTTGGGGTCCTTGAAATCATAAACATGGCCCATGGCGCCATCTTCATGTTTGGTGCTTTTATTGGGTTAATGATGATTACCACTTTCAAGGTTCCTCTTTGGATTGCAATGATTGGAGCAATCATTGTGACAGCTTTCTTGGGACTTCTCATGGAGCGCATCGCCCTTAATCCCTTGCGGAGGAGGGCGGGCGTCTCCCACCTTGCCCCTTTAATCAGCACGATTGGAGTTTCCATTATTCTTGAAAATCTGGCCCATAAGCTGTTTGGTGCCGAAACCCAACCATTCCCGGTATCATTTGCCGAAATCAGCTACGAAATTGGAAATGTAAAGATTTATCTGGTACAAATCACGATATTTTTCATTTCAGTAGCCCTTATGGTTGGTTTGCAAATATGGTTAGGAAAAACAAAAGCTGGCAAGGCCCTGCGGGCGACGGCTGAAAATATGGAGACCGCCGGTTTGTTGGGAGTAAATACCGGTCGAATGATTACACTAACGGTCGTGATCGCTTCAGCCATGGGAGGAATTGCCGGAGTATTGGTGGGAATGGCGTTTAATGCGGTTTCTCCGCAGATGGGATTATCTATGGGACTAAAGGGGTTGGCCATTATCATCCTTGGCGGAATGGGAAACGTAAACGGAGCGATGGTCGGTGGATTAATTTTGGGAATTACCGAAGTTTTTAGCGTTGCTTATGGGGATTCCGGTTACCGGGATGCGATTGCCTTCCTGATTATCATCGTGATTCTCCTTGTCAGACCCCAGGGAATTTTCGGGGAAAAATTACCAGGGGTTAGGCGGTGAAATGTAATGATAGATACCATTCTTAATCCGTATTATCTCCAAATTTTTTCTTTTATTCTCATCAATATTATTCTGGGGATCAGTATATACATTACATTGGCAACCGGACAACTGTCCTTGGGAAATGCAGGGTTTATGGCGATTGGAGCGTACACTTCCGCCATATTGACCATCAAATTTTCTGCTCCCATGCCTGTAGGGATTGTTTCAGGGGCCATTCTTGCAGGAATTGCCGGAGTATTGGTGGGAATTCCTACCCTTCGTCTTAAAGGGGTTTATTTGGCTATTGCCACCTTGGGATTTGGAGAAGTGGTGAGGGTTCTGCTAAATAACTGGGAATATACGAACGGGGCATCCGGATTGCCAGGTATTCCACAAATTGGACGGGAAATTGCCGGATTGTTAAAGGGACTGGGGATTACGGCCAAGGATCTGGGATTAAAGGCCAATCAGCTAACCAATTTAATCATTGTGCTGGTCTTGCTTGTGATTGTCGTATTTCTCGTGTGGTTTTTTGTCCGTCAAAGTCAATCCCGGGTGGGTCGGGCCTACTCTTCCATCTGTGCTGATGAAGATGCTGCAGAAGCCATGGGAATTTACACCACCTACTACAAAATCCTTGCTTTTAGTCAAGGAGCTTTTGTTGCCGGATTGGCAGGAGCCTTATATGCCCATACCACTACGTTTATTAATCCGGCAGACTTCTCCTACCATCGGGCGGTGGAAATCTTGATATTTGCTGTCTTTGGCGGAAGTGAAGTGATCATTGGACCTATCTTTGGTGCCGCATTTTTAACCTCTCTTCCGGAGGTCCTTCGTTCAGCCAGTGACTATCGGTTGCTTATCTATGGGGCATTAATCGTGTTGATGATGGCTGTGCGGCCTCAGGGGCTCATCGATGTTCAACTTATTCGATGGATCAAGGATAAATTTTCTTCCTCCAAATCATCTTCCGCAAATAAAGGTTTTAATCAGGATAGAAAGGAGGAAGCATAATGCTCTTAGAAGTGAATGAGATTTCCCGTTCTTTTGGTGGGTTGGCTGCTCTTTCCAATGTTTCGTTTTCAGTAGACCAGGGGGAGATTTTTGGGCTGATTGGACCTAACGGAGCAGGGAAAACCACCATGTTTAATGTGATTACTTCCATGATTCCTCCGACTTCCGGCGAAATTTTTTTTAATGGCGAACCGATTCACGGGAAAAAACCTTATCAGGTTACATTCTTGGGAATTTGTCGTACTTTTCAAAATATCCGCCTGTTTCATCAGATGACTGCACTGGAAAATGTCATGGTGGGAGAACATTGCCGAACGAAGGCAGGTGTTTGGTCCAGTGTCCTGAGAACGAAGAAACAACGGCTTGAAGAGGAAGAATCAAGGAAGAAGGCCAGGGAATTGCTTGAATTGGTGGGACTCATGGAATGTAAGGATCAGATTTCAAAAAATTTATCCTATGGCCAGCAGAGAAGACTGGAGATTGCCAGGGCATTGGCCAGCAGCCCCCGACTGATTCTTCTCGACGAACCGGCTGCAGGAATGAATGAAAGTGAAACGGAAGAATTGTTTCATCTGATGAAAAAGATTCAATCCATGGGTATTACGGTATTGCTGATCGAACACGACATGGATTTGGTCATGAAAGTATGTGACCGGATGGCTGTCCTTAATTTTGGAGAAAAGATTGCCGAAGGAAGGCCTGAAGAAATCCAAAATGACCCTCAGGTGATTGAAGCGTATTTGGGGAAGGAAGAGGATGAAGAAGCATGCTGAAGGTACGAGGGTTAGAGACCTATTACGGGAATATACAGGCGCTTAAAGGGATCGAATTGGAGGTTCCCGAAGGTGATATTATTACCATCATAGGGGCCAATGGAGCCGGAAAAACCACCACCATGAAAACCATAGCCGGGGCCTTGAAACCGAAAAAAGGAACCATCACCTTTCACGGAGAGGATGTCACTTCATTGAGGGCAGATCAACTCGTTAGAAAGGGAATTGTACTGGTCCCTGAGGGGAGAGCGATTTTATCCAGAATGACAGTCTTGGAAAATTTGGAAATGGGTGCTTATCATCGGAAGGATGCTGAAGTGAAAAGGGATATTGAAACCGTAATGGAGAGATTCCCCATTTTAAGGGAAAGAAAATCACAGTTGGGTGGAACACTTTCCGGCGGGCAGCAGCAAATGCTTGCCATAGCCCGAGCGTTAATGGCTAGACCCAAGCTTCTGCTCCTGGATGAACCATCCATGGGATTAGCCCCCCTTGTTGTATCAGATATCTTCAGGATTATCAAGGAAATTAATCAGGAAGGGACAACCATTCTTCTGGTAGAGCAGAATGTGAGACAGGCGTTAAAAATAGCCCATCGGGGATATGTGTTGGAAACCGGTAAATTGGTGGCAAGCGGAACCTCCAGGGAATTATTAAACAATGAGAGAGTGAAAGAAGCATACTTAGGCGGAAGAACCGACCATTCAGCATAGGTCGGTTCTTCGCTGTTTATTTCACTTCAAAATTGGCTTTCCATTTTCATCTTTTATGATAAAGTCAAATTTTTGACCGCTGGGGAAAGTAAGTTCTTTGGCACAATATCAC
Source organism: Microaerobacter geothermalis (assembly GCF_021608135.1). NCBI lineage: Bacteria > Bacillati > Bacillota > Bacilli > Caryophanales > Bacillaceae > Microaerobacter > Microaerobacter geothermalis. The sequence continues at coordinate 8,500 of NZ_JAKIHL010000017.1, read as the reverse complement.
CTGCTGTAGTTTGTGATGTGGGATTAGAAGGGGAAGGCTGCTCCGAGGAAATCGACTGTATAGCGGAGAGGCTAAAGAACGGGAATTAGCCGTCAAACTGACTCCATCTTTGAAATACCCAGATGTTTTTGATGGCTCCGTTCTTTAGACTGGAAGCGGACATGGATCACATCTGGGCCGAACTCGACAAGCAGACGTGTAAATCTTAAGTTCCGGATCTATAGTTACAGAGTGGACGTGTAAATATTTCGTTCCACCACTTTAGACGAAAGAAACGGAAAAATTGTTCCAAAACGACGGGAGAAAAATTTGAACACAAGTGGTAGAATAAGACAAGATCAATTAAAGGGTAAAGTAAAGGGGTTCCGTCATGTTATTGCCTCAAGACTTTCTGGATAAAATGAAGCAATTATTAGGTAATGAATTCCAGTCGTTTGTTTCATCATATCAAAATCCAAGGCTTTATGGATTGCGAATCAACACTTTGAAAGTGTCAGTAGAAACTTTTCTAAAGATTTCTCCCTTTAAACTTCATCCGGTCCCCTGGACCAGAGATGGTTTCTATTATGAAGAAGGGGAGAGGCCGGGCAAACATCCATTTTATCATGCCGGCTTATATTACATACAGGAACCCAGTGCCATGGCCCCGGCTGAAATACTGGATGCACAGCCTGGAGAGAAGATTCTTGACCTTTGTGCCGCCCCGGGAGGTAAAACAATTCAATTGGCAGCCGGTTTAAAAGGAAAAGGTCTTTTGGTGGCAAACGATAATCATCCAGACCGGGCCAAAGCGCTTCTCAAAAATATAGAGCTGTATGGAGTGACCAATGCCATTGTTACCAATGAAACTCCAGACCGTTTAGCTAAAGTATTCCCTTCCTACTTTGACAAAATCCTGATTGATGCTCCCTGTTCAGGAGAAGGGATGTTTCGCAAGGAACCGGATATGATCAAAAGCTGGGATGTTCATTCCGTAGAAGCATGTATGGTAAAACAAAAAAGTATATTGGAGCAAGCGATTCCAATGCTTCGTCCCGGGGGAAAACTACTTTATTCTACTTGCACCTTTTCGCCTGAAGAAAATGAAGGGATGATTGCGCAGTTTTTGGAGAAGCATGATGAATTTCGATTGATTGACATATCACTACGAGACGGGTTTTCACCTGGAAGAAAAGACTGGGCAAACACCGATTTCCCCATGGAGAAGACCGTGAGACTTTGGCCCCATCAGATAAAGGGAGAAGGTCATTATATGGCCCTGTTGGAGAAATCAGAAGAGTCCCTCATTGTACAGGAGAAGATCCGGGAAAGGGAGATATCTGGTAGTCAACTAAAGAATAGAAATCAGGATGTATTGACAAAGCAGGAAAAAGAATGGATTGATCAGTTTATGAAACAAACGATAATTGGCAGTCGTTTATTTGATGCGGATCGTTTCGTAAAATTTAAGGATCATATTCTGATTCAACCGGATCAGCTCCCTGATTTAAAAGGATTACGGGTGGTTCGGGGAGGATGGCACATCGGAACGTTAAAGAAAAACCGCTTTGAACCCAGCCACGGATTGATCATGGGATTACCTTTGCATGACATTCGTAAAACCATCAATTTTTCCTCGGATGATTCAGATCTGACTCGGTATCTAAAGGGTGAAACCCTATTTGTAGAAGGAGAAAATGGTTGGATAGGAATTGGCGTCGAGGGTTTTCCTTTGGGATGGGGAAAAAGGGTGTCCGGTCAACTGAAAAATGAGTATCCACCCGGATGGCGATGGGTGGGATAGGAGGAAAATATGAGGTTGGATAAGCTGTTGTCCCATATGGGGTACGGAACGAGAAAAGAGATCAAAAAGTTAATGAAACAAGGCGTTGTTTTAGTAGATGGTCAGGTGATCAAAGATAGCTCCGTTCATGTTCATCCGGAAAAGCAACGGATTGAAATATATGGGGAGAGTGTGCAATACAGGGAGTTTGTTTATCTGATGATGAATAAGCCCAAAGGGGTGATATCGGCGACGGAGGATTTGGTGGAAAGAACAGTAATCGATTTGCTTCCAGAGGAATATCTGCCCTTTCAAGTCTTTCCGGTAGGACGCCTGGATAAGGATACGGAAGGACTTCTTCTTATAACTAATGACGGAAAATTGACCCACGAACTGTTATCTCCCAAAAAGCATGTTCCAAAAACCTATATCGCAGATGTGTCAGGGGTCGTGACCCAGAATGATATCCATATTTTTCGCAGAGGCGTTACTCTGGATGACGGATATGAAACCCTTCCCTCTGAATTAAGAATATTGGAAGTGGATGAATTAACACGTCGGTCAAGGATTGAATTGACGATCTATGAAGGAAAGTTTCATCAAGTAAAAAGAATGTTTGAAGCAGTACATAAAAAAGTGGTCCATTTGAAAAGGATCTCCATGGGTCCCCTTACGCTAGATCCTGAGCTTTATCCTGGGGATTTTCGGGAACTGACTGAAAATGAACTGGAAATGTTGAAGGGCAGATCAACATAAACTACAATAAAGGGAGACAGGGGCGAAGGAGGAAAACAAAAATGGAGATTGTAAAAGTCTCTCCTCGCGGATATTGCTACGGGGTAGTTGATGCAATGGTTTTGGCACAGCAGGCGGTAAAAAATTTGGATTTGCCGCGTCCAATTTACATATTGGGAATGATTGTCCACAACCAACATGTGGTGGAAGCGTTTAAGGAGGAAGGAATCATCACCCTTGATGGGGATGACCGTCTTGCGTTACTGGATCAAGTGGAAAAAGGGACCGTAATTTTTACCGCCCATGGAATTTCTCCAGCCGTGAGAAATAAGGCAAGGGAAAAGGGATTAACTATCGTTGATGCCACTTGTCCTGATGTGACCAGGACCCATGATTTAATCAGGGAAAAGGTAGCTGAAGGATACCAAGTGATTTACATCGGAAAAAAGGGGCATCCTGAACCGGAAGGAGCCATTGGAGTAGCACCCGATCATGTCGCGCTAATCAGTTCAGCGGAAGAAGCTGCTCAATTAGCAGTTGAGGGTGATAAAATTTTGGTGACCAATCAGACAACCATGAGTCAATGGGATGTTGCCGATATCATAAACGCCGTATTAAAAAAATATCCCAAGGCAGAAGTCCATAATGAAATTTGTCTGGCCACCCAATTGCGACAGGAGGCGGTGGCTGAACAGGCCAAAGGCTGCGATTTGGTCATTGTCGTGGGGGATCCAAGAAGCAATAACTCCAATCGATTGGCCCAGGTGGCGGAAGAGATTGCCGGAGTAAAGGCTTACCGGGTGGGAGATGTCACCGAGATCAGGAAGGAATGGCTGTTTGGCGTTCAAAAAGTGGCGGTTACTGCTGGAGCTTCAACTCCAACTCCGATTACGAAGGAAGTCATTCAATATCTTGAACAGTTTGATGAAAGGAATCCTGAAACGTGGACTCCTAAAAGGACAGGAAATAAAAAGATACTGCCAACGGTAAAAGATAGGATAAAGTAAGTCATATTTATTAATAGAAGGGAATATATAAAAATGTCAGGTAATGCCCTGTATTGGAGAATTAATGGTTTATTTTTTACGTTATTTTATGGATTTGGGGCACTATATCCCTTTTTGTCCACCTACTTCCGGGATGTTGGCCTGTCGGGGATTGAAATAGGAACCATTATGGCATTAGGTCCCGTTGTCGCAATTATGATGCAGCCCATATGGGGAATGATTGCTGACAAGTTTCAGGCAGAAAGGTTTATTTATATCTTATCTGTTATTTTTGCCAGTTTCTTTTCGATTTTGTTTTTTTGGGCGAATTCATTTTATGTATACCTGATGTTGATGATCGTCATACAATTTTTTCAAAGTTCCCTTGTTCCTTTGTCAGATCATGTGGCATTAACCTATAGTCATCAACATTATGTGGACTATGGGAATATGCGTCTTTGGGGTTCTGTTGGCTTTGCTGTGGCTGTTTTTGTTTCCGGTTACGTGATAGAGTGGACATCCGTTCATTCCATTTTTCTGTTATTTTCTGTATCCTTTTTACTCTCCGGAATCCTGATGAGAGGGCTGCCAGTAGGTCAAAGGATTGAAAGGCCGAAGATTTGGGAAGGAATCAAAAATTTAAGGACATATAAACGGTACTTGTTGTTCTTACCCAGTGCTTTTTTTATCTTTGGCCCTATCAATGCTAATAATACTTATTTGGGACTGTTGTATCAGGATGTAGGTGGGTCTATTATAGGAGTTGGGATTTTATTTCTTCTCGCTGTGGGAAGTGAAGCTCCTTTTATGAGATGGTCAGGGAAAATGATCCGTAAATTAGGAATTGAAGAAACGATTATATTGGCGGGGGTTGTCTCCGCCCTTCGTTGGGTTATTTATGCAATGGGTGCAGCACCCATAGTAATGATTTCTATTTTCTTTTTACAGGGAATATCTGTGGGATTGTATTTAGCTGCCGCCGCCACATATGTCAGGGAGAATACACCGCCGGAATTACAGGTGACTGCATTGGCTATTTATGCTTCAATGGGTAATGGATTGGGAACGATGGCTTTTAACTTTTTCGGCGGGATGGTATATGAAACGTTTCATATTTATGCTACCTATATCTTGTTTACTGTTGTGACATTAACAGGCATCTTGCCGATGATATGGGCAAGAATAAAATACCACGCCGCTCCTATGGAGCAAGTGAAATAAATGGGGGATGGGTTTATGGAAATAAGAGACTGGGATAAATTCCTCATACCCTATGAACAGGCTGTAGAAGAATTAAAAGTTAAATTTCGCAGCATCAGAAGTGAATTAAGAAAAAAAGACGAATATTCACCGATTGAATTTGTTACTGGTCGGGTGAAAAAAGTCTCCAGTATTCTGGAAAAAGCAAGAAAACTTCAGGTCCCTATGGATCAATTGGAAACTGGAATAGAGGATATTGCGGGCATTCGCATCATGTGCCAATTTGTGGAGGATATCCAAAAAATGGTTGAAATGATCCATCAGCGAAACGGAAAGGACCTCATCATTGTTTATGAAAAGGACTATGTAAGCAATCAGAAGGAAAGCGGATATCGAAGCTATCATATCATTATCAATTATCCCGTCCAAACGGCAGAGGGAGAAAGATGGATCTTGGCAGAGATTCAAATACGAACATTAGCCATGAATTTCTGGGCGACCATTGAACATTCTCTTAACTATAAGTATCGCAAGAACATTCCTGAAAAAGTTAGGAGTCGCTTAAAAAAAGCAGCGGAAGCCGCTTATCTTTTAGACCAAGAGATGTCGGAAATCAGAGAAGAGATTAAAGAGGCGCAGAAACTGTTTGAAATCAAATCCCAGCTGGTATCCAATATCCTTCAGTCGATTCATCAGCTTTATCGCCAAGGTCATGTTAGTGAAGCTTCCTTTTTCCAGGAACGATTTAACCAGTTGTGGGAGATGGGAGATATCCATGAGCTGAGAAGGCTCCGTGATGAGATGAATGGTAAGTTAAATTCTATGAACGGTGATTCTTAATACTTACGGAGAACTTAAATATTCTTCCATACCCTTTAGTCTCCTATCATGGTATAATGTTTTTTAAATAAGATAGGGGGAGGTGTCAGTCGTGGAGAATAAACAGAATCAAGTGGATATTGGGGAATTTATCATAAATAAGCTTCTTACAGCTAAACGTCAATTTGAAAGAGCTCTTGATTGCAAAAGGACTGAATTTGATGATTTGTACCCCTATATTAGTGAACATCCCCAGTTTTTCTGGTATAAGCGGTATGTTGCATGGTCTGAACTCCTTACCATTGTGAAGCTGGCTGATGAATTGGGTGTTTACTGGCCTGAGCATTTCACCCAACAGCAAGTAGAATATATTGCGGGCAAAGTAATGCACAGTGAAGTGCTGGATCACTGGTATGAAGGGGACGGGAAAGAGAGAGAGGAAGTAAAAAACCAAATGGGAGAATGATTCCATTGATATATAATGGTGTTATAGCTTGGTGTAATGGGCATCCATAAATCATATAAACATGACAGGGAGGTAAAAGGGATGGCTGTTTTTAAATGTACAAGCTGCGGATCAACGAAGGAAGGGCGCTGTAAACCAAGGAAGTGTCCAAATTGTGGCTCGCAGAATACCTTTGAAAAAGTTGAATAAGCATCATATGAATAATGAGAGGTTAGGAAGGGGAATTCCCTTCCTTTTTTCATTTTTCTCCCGACTGAATCTCCATGATATAGTATGATATAGGAAAGGGAACGTGTAAATCTTTAGTTTTTGATCTATAGAAAGGATTTTGAAATGAAAACCATATTGTATCCCACCCCGCCATTTGATTTTAATAAAATGAAAAAACGCCTTTTGCGAACCAAACAAGCCCATTTGTATAGAGAACTGGACCATCGGTTATATCGGGTAATTCGTTTGAATCAACAACTGATTTTATTCTCTGTTCAATATTTAGAAACCGAATTGGGTCCGTCCCTTGAAGTACAGTTTCATACCGGTCATGAATTCCTTTCTCCAAAGGAACTGGAGAAAGGAATCACTATGATCAAAAGAATGTTTTCCATAGATATCCCTCTTCACCAATTTTATGAGAAGATGGAGGGAAGTCCTCAAATGAAGCCGCTGATTCAGTCTTTCTATGGACTTCGCTTTCTATTGGAGCCGGATCTTTTCGAATGTATGGTGAAGACGATTATAAGTCAGCAGCTAAATCTCCCCTTTGCAGCTGCCTTAACCCAGCGGGTGATTGATACCTTCGGAGAAACCCTGGAATGGGAAGGAGAGATTTTTCCGGTATTTCCTTCTCCTGAAAGAATGGCATCCATTGCTCCAGATCAATTGCGTCAGATGCAGTTTAGCCAGCGAAAGGCTGAGTATGTCATCGATTTTGCCAAATCGGTCGAAAGAGGCGCGGTCAATTTAGACCGTCTTTATCACTTATCGGACCAAGAAGTGTTTTCTCAGCTTCTCCCGTTAAGGGGAATAGGCAGGTGGACCGTGGAATGTCTGATGATGTTCGGAATGGGAAGGACGGATGTTTTGCCCGCTGCAGATATTGGATTAAGAAATGGAGTCAAAAAAGTATTTGGTTTGGATTCACAACCTGACGAAGAATATGTAAGGAAACTTGGGGAAGACTGGAGTCCGTGGAGAAGCTATGCAACCTTTTATTTGTGGGAAAGTTTAGCAGATTCCTAGGATTAGTATAGACGGAATTAAAGATTCACACGTTCGCTAGTCGAGTTCGTCAAGGGAACTGATTCAGGACTGCTCAAGTCTAAAGAACGGATCCCTTAAACCTCCAACGAGTGTTCATATCTCCACAGGCGTAACTTCGGGTAGTTCCTACCCTACGCATACTTTATTATGCCTACTGGACTTCGGCTTCGTACACGAATGATTTTACAGTACAGATGATTCCCTGTACTAATCCCATATCATTCAGTTGCAAAAGAACATCTGTTCTCAATTACAGTTTATCATGTTTTTTCTTACAATTCCAGAAGGGAATTTCGACAAAAGCGTCCATTCATCTCATGGTTGAAAACACGAGTGTTCTGGACGCAAATCATTAAGAGCTATTTGCGATGTTCGGGAAACCAGATGAGACAAGGGTTTAGAGAAAGGCGAAAATAAATTTTACCCCAAAAACAAGCGGAAAAATGCGGGTTAATAGGAGTAAAAAAAGAGGCTAGGCAAAAATCCACCCCAGCCTCATTTTGTGGTTACAAATAGGTAACAGGTGAGTCCGTCTATGGTAAAATTGTAATTGCCTAAGTTACAAAATTTATCCATGGAGGTCACCTGTTATGGCGATTATACCACAATTGAAACTATTTGAGTGGAACGAAATTCAAACACTCGGAGATTTGGAACGCCTGCGTCTGGTGCTGGAATACATGCCGGACGAAGAATTGATGGTTGCACTTGAACGCAAACGCGGAAAAGGGCGAGACGACTATCCGGTACGCGCGATATGGAATTCCGTCTTGGCGGGAATCGTATTTCAGCATGACAGCGTGGAGAAACTGCGTCGGGAATTGAGTCGCAATGGTCAACTGCGGGAGATGTGCGGATTTGGGGATAAAGTTCCACCATCGTGGGTCTACACACGATTCATGAAATCTCTGATGGAACAAGAACCGTTGATTGAAGAGATATTTGACCGACTCGTGCAGCAGATCGGTGAGGTGCTGCACGATTTCGGCAAGCATCTGGCGATGGACAGCAAGGCGATTTCTTCATTTGCCAAACGCAAGAACAGGAACGAAGAGAGAGATGGGCGCCGAGACATGGATGCGGACTATGGGAGAAAAGAATACCGCGGAGTGGATGAAAACGGAAAACCATGGGAGAAAATCGTTAAATGGTTTGGCTATAAACTGCATTTAGTGGTAGATGCAACGTATGAACTGCCGGTGACATTCAAGCTCACAAAAGCCTCTGCTTCGGATATAACCGAAGGGCATGCATTGCTAAGCCAGATGCAGG
>NZ_JAKIHL010000016.1 GCF_021608135.1 Microaerobacter geothermalis | reverse complement strand
GGACCTTCTTACCGAAAGGCGGCGGACACACTAGAAACCCTTCTGGGTTATCGCGTCATCAGCCATGAAGCCATTCGCCAACACCTGTTAAACGTAGAAGCCATCCCAAAAGAGCGACAACCACTAACCCAACCAGTTTTGTTTGTCGAAGTGGACGGGCTGTATCTGAAACGACAAGAAAAAGGGAGAAAGGGGAAAGAAGAGAAAATAGCAGCCGTCCATCAAGGCTGGGAAGTCAACGGAAAACGAGTACATCTGAAGGATAAGCGTCATTACATCCATCGGGGAAAGGAGCCATTTTGGGAGGGATTTGAGACCTTTCTCATGGAAACGTATGACTATGATCCCATGGTGCATCGTCTTGTCATAAATGGGGATGGGGCACCCTGGATTACGGCGTGCCGAGATTACTTTAAGGACCGTGCTTTCTTCTCCATAGATCGATTTCATGTCGCGAGGGATATTCGGAGCATATTTCGCGATCACCCCCGCTATCGGAAGATAAGGAAAGCCCTTGCTGCCTACGATGGAAAGAAACTCATTTTAGAATTGAACAGTGCCGTAGGAACACTGGATACCGAGGCAAAAGAGAAGCGTTTGGAAGAACTCATTAAGCAACTGGAGCAGTATCCCGAAGCGTTGGGAGACTATAGAAAATGGCTCATGGAGAGGGGGGTGGATACGGCGGGAATGCGCCCCATGGGGAGTGCAGAAGCCACCATGAGTGTATTTGCAAAGCGCCTAAAGAATGGGAGGAGCTGGGTGGATAAAGGGGCAAGTGCCATGATGACAGCTATGGTGGCTTTCATTGACAAACTAGCCCTCAAAACGTTATTTGGAAGAGTAGAGAAATGGTCAGTACCGAAAGAAAGTAAACCCCCAAAGTATTATGTGGAAAAGGTTACCAGCACCATAGGTGAAGCTACCAGGGACAACCTCTTGTATCTAAAGCAGAAAATCCATATTCCGATTCATCAAGCTTTAAAGGCGTTGAAAGGTTTTTAAAAAAGATAAATGACTCGAACAAGGAGCACCCTAAAGCATTGAATGCGCTTACAAAATAATGGGAGGAAAATTTCTCCCACAAATACTTGACTCAAACCTCTAAGTACAGCAGAATGAAGTAAAATGGTACGAGGGGGTGAGTTTTTATGAAAAAATTTGTTGCATGTGCTAAAGAGAATTCAATCTGGGTTTACGTTGGTGCGGCAGTTACGGCGTTTATCCTGTTCCTGAAATAGGTAAGATGTTTTTAATATTATGACGGTTCGACAAATTTAATCGCTTCTCAAGGGTGTTTTTTCACCCAAAGATCTTACGAGCCGACCACTTGATGAGTCGCGTATCGGTCAGCGACATACCTGCGTACCGACCATTTATTCGTCGCATGTCGGTCAGCGACAAACTTACCTTACCCATCATTATAACCAAAAACTGGACAGTTTCAAATGGATGCCGACAAAGCCTAATCAGGGGTTGTCCAAGGTTCGAGAACGCAACAATTTTTGAACCAGCGGGAGTAGCAATTCATGTGCGGATGAGATGAGCTTTCTGTTTAATCCATCATAGTTGCCTTGTCTCATTTGAAGATAAATCACTTCTATGCACGCCAGTATACCATGAGCAACATTATCGTCTATTAACCTCGGGCCACTGACGTTTTGCATAGCCGACTGCAACCTGGATGACTGATTCAATTGGGTACGAAAATCTGTGAGATCAGCGTCGCATAGCACCTGAATAAGTTCCAGCAACCTTTTTTCGTGCTGATTTTCATACCGCTCCAGCAACGCTTCCACATATTTTTCTAAAACATGATCATCCCAGCGGGGACACAGCTCTTCAAAGAACAATGCCGCCAAAGTGCGAAAATGATGCGGCACGTCTACCCTTGTTGACGCTTGGATGGCTTGAAACTCGGCGGATGATTGGGGTTCGAAAAACAAAGACTTGACTTTGCCTATTTGGTCATTCATCATCTTGCCATCAATCGTCGGCACTGGCGGATAGCCCCACAAAACATCGCCGCCCTTATCCAATTCAAAATGTTCCACACGGCAATTCACCCCGAACAGGGAAAACAGCCTAAGAAAAAAGACGGTCAGGTCTTCTGCAATCAGGAAATTTTTGTTTTGATCTTCACTGCAAATTGTTCCCGTAACCACGACTGTATTGTCCCGTTCCCCAACCGAGCAATTGACATTACGGACGTAACGACTATGAACAGTATCAATCGGCCGAAAATCAGACACAAGTTTAATGCCCGAGATAATCAGCTTAAATTTGGTTTGAACCCAGTCCACGAAAAGCCCCTTCCCATTCCTTTAAAATGTTTATGTGGTTGAAATAAGGTTTCCAATCATTCTATAATATAATTTATGATAACGCTTTTACATTTGTCATCACACAAATCCTATGAAAAAAGCACCTCCGCCCAACAGAGTCGGTCAGGTGCTTTCAGTATTTTTCTGGAGTAATTTATTTTTTACAAACTTCAGTAACCGTAATATAACCAAGGACAATCCATATTCATCGAACAATTGGCAATGGGAATCCATTCTTCTAGAAACTAGGACGAATTAATTATGTCATGCTCCAACACCATGAACAAATTGATTGACCTCTGGGACAAAATAATATCCGTATTTTTTAAGCTCATTTTTCATTTCTTCCGCATCCAGAAACATATCATCCGCCAGTTCTTCCAATGTATTAAAACGACCTTGTTTCAACTCTGTATTTATAAATTTAACCCTTTTTTCAACGGGAAACCGATAGAACTGATGGCCGTACATCAAACCCCTCCTGTTTTTTATGATGTATACTATCTTTTTAGAATGAGGGGCTTATATTGAATACTCCGTTTTGGTTCGATGATGTCCGAGCTTTATCACACTAAATGAATGAAATCATGCTGAAGGACAGAAAGGTGGATTTGATGGAAAAAGACCACTTGGAGAGCGATTCAAACAAGAAAAGAGGGGTTATCCCTCAATTAAAGGCGGAGGACGTACAAAGCAATTGGGAATCCATCATGGATCAAGTCCAAAACCTCTATCCAATTATCATAGAACGAAGAAAGCAAAATGAATCTCGCACCTTTCTGTTAAATGAAAAACTGGTGCAACAGTTGCTTCAGAGCTATTCATTCACAATGGTGGCATTTCCTGAAGAAGATGATTCAATCACAGTCGGTGTGGACGAACTTGAACTATACGCAAACGGCAAAAATAAAGAAACGGCGGTGGAAAATCTAATAGAGGACATATTTGAATACGCAATAGATTTTTTTGGTCATCCTGAGCGTTATCTTAAGGCTCCGAACCGCCGTCATCATTTTTCTTACCTGTTAAAGGTGTTAATGTGCAAAAATAGCGATCAGATCAAGCAAATGCTCATGGGAGAAGCAAAGTAACACCGCGAACGTCTGAGAAAAAACCTGGGAGAGGATAGTATGTGCAACGGCAAGGAAGAAAAAAACAACATTGCAAAACCAATCGGCTATAAAAAACCTGATTTCTCAAAAATGTCCAAAGAAGACCGCATGCGGTTCATCCGTGAACAAACAAACCGCATTTGTGACCGAAACGATGAAGCTTTAAGGAGGCTTAGCAAAAATTGAACATTGCGTATAGTTATTTTTTGCTTCTGAGTAAATCTCTCTAACCTCTTGGTCAGTGAATTTACCCAGTTCAATGAGCTCACGTATCCATTCGCTCGATTTATTATGTCTTATTGCTAAAATCAACTTTTGACGAATATCCGATCTCACCGTTGCTACGCCTTCTGCAAACTGCTTATACATTTTTCTTTGGACGGCATCCAAATTTTTCAATTCACATATTTCTTCGATTTCTTTTTCCGATAAATTTCCAAACTTGATGAGTATTTTAAAAAGCCTTTCAAATCCATCTTCGTTGGTAGCGTCCATAAGTTCCTCACGTATTCTCGCTGTCAGTGACGCAATGCCCTCCGCAAATCCTTCTGCAAATTTAAAGTTCATTTCTTGACGTATAATATTCATACCTTATACCCATATCTTTGGAAACTGTTTCATCCCTTTTTCCCAAACTTGTTGTCATACATGTTTCGATCCGCTTCCTCGAATAATCGCTCCATGTTTCCTTTGGACGAGCGGGAAAAAGCGTAGCCATAGGACATCTTCATCGGCCAATCCCTGTTATTGTAGCCATTGATGGCTTCATCCATTTTTTCAACCAGCTTTTTCACTTCCGATAATTCCATTTCGATGACCAGGATGGCAAACTCGTCGCCGCCAATTCTCGAAACAAGCACTTTTTCCGACTGAAAATTCATCAGTATTTTGGCGGCTTCCTTGATAAGCCGATCCCCTTCCCTGTGCCCGAAGTGATCATTCACCGTTTTCAGTTCGTCCAGGTCGCATAGGATGATCGCCATAGGAACGTCTACTTCATCGTCGTATCGTTTCATCATCCTCTCAAAAAAATTCCTGCTAAAAGCCCCCGTCAAAGCGTCATGCGAGATCCGATACTCCAGATCTTTTTGAAGCTGGATCCACTCATCGATGTTTCGGAGAATGCCATGCATCGCAATCAGCTCTCCGTTTTCGTAAACTGGCGTGGCCAGCTCTTCAAACCACCGTTCTCGTCCATTTTCATCCAGCCAACATTGAATGATGGGCTTGTCATAGTCGAAATCCCCGCTCCATTTTTTCTGGATGATGTCACGGAAATCAGGGTGCAAACGGCGGTAAAAGTATTCGGGTTGCTCATAGCATTGTTTTACTGAGCCTGGACCGAAATACTGTTCCAAAGCCGCATTGACAAACAACACTTGCGGCTTTGGCTTGACAAGGCAGTAATAAATGATGTCTTTCGATTGCATCACGACCTCTTTAAACTTCGATGTTTCGAAATGATGTTCGGCAGTTTCTTTATCCATTTCCTGAACCTCCTGAATTCGGAAGGGTTGCAAATATCGACCCTTCGTCACATATTGTTTCGAATATCGCACTGTTTTCTTCCAAAGCTCATTCATCTCTTGCTGTAAATCCACTTTCATGAACGGTCGGTTCGTTGGCCCTGTCACCTTGGCATTCCTTTCTCACTCTGTCGGTTTCTGCTGTTCTCCCGCCATGTCTTCGAGACCGATCACTTTCTCCACGATTTGCTCAATCACCACTTTGCCGCCTTCCTGCCTGTAACCGACAATAAGCCGTTCTCCACCAAGAATGGCAAAGGGCTCACCGTCTTCCAGGTCATGCAGTTGATCCTTGACCGTTTGCTTGATTTTTTCTCTCAGCTCTTCAGATACCTGAATATTAAAAACGATCATTTCCCTTTCCCTCCCAATCCACCATGTTCAAGCCCTAAAACAGCAACGACTTGAAAAAAGAGCCAATCACAATGCTAGCACAAAGCATGAGAAAACACGCCAACATTTCCATGCAGACATCTTGAAGCCAATGTTTATCCTGCAGATTCTCCATCATCTTTTTCATTTGCAATCACTCCTTCCAGACCTCATTCTGTTTCAAAGAAAACACAATTAAAAACGCCCAGTCTTTCGACTGAGCGTTGGTTTGGAATTTTATGGTTTTTGTAAAAAATGAACAATTTCATTTTAACTTCTTTCCTTTTTCCAAACATCCAATGGGATGAGATCATCATAACAAATTCTTGCCGCTTTCTCAATGAAAATCGAATCAAGTTGCCTAAGCAATTCCATTGGAGCATGTTCCTTGCGAATGCCCGCTTTTCTGAGCACTTTCCATTCCTGCAATGGTTCGCCTTGCCGTTTCAACTCCTCAATAGCCCACTGAATTTTTCGCCATCGAAACTGTTCTTCACTTTCAACCATTTGCTCCAGATATTGTTTGGTTTCGGGCAGGCGATCCAAATGTTTCTCCAGTAAAGGTCTGACACCAGCAATTGCCCCGATTCTGCTCACTGTCAATCTTTTGGGCTTTCCGTTGGATTCAAGAATTTGACTTGCGGCATGCTGAATTTTCGCCAGCACTTCAAGATCGCGTTGATTCCAATCGACCCGAACGTTCCTGGTCTTCTTATTGTTGGTTTCAGGGGAATGCTTATCGAGCCAAATCCGATCATTTCGATACAAACGGGCGTACAGTGCAGGATTCAGTTTCCGAAGCTCGGTTTTGGATAAATTCGGATGCTGTTGTTGAAGGGACAGCCACTCGATTCGATCCCGTTCCCGTTGTGAATTTCGCCGTCCATCCTTTACTTCCTTTCCCCTGATATGCTTCTTAACGGTCTTGGGATCCGCATGAAGCCGCCGCCCAATTTCTCGCAAACTGAATCCTTCGTTAGCCAACCGCAGGCATTCGCGTTCCCATGTCTCCCCATATTGTTTCACTCTGGATATTTTGTTCGGATCTCTATCTCCAGCTCTTCTTGTATAAACAAAACCACAGGAACAAGAAAATGTCCCAATCACCTCCCTGGTCTTTTCACATGTGCTAAGAACCAAATCTGTGACAACCGCTTGTTGATAATGCTCCGCCGCAGGATTCAAGCAAACCCACGGTCCATCCCCAAACGGCTTGCACTGCTCATCCTGATAAAACATTTCATCAAGCGTGACACCCAAAAAATTCATCAAAAGCAGATGCCGCAAAGGATGAAAGGATTTCCGATGCTTTCTGGCCATCATCGCCAGCCAATTGCTTTCTCCCCGCAAGCTGGACTGTAATCGTTCCAAAAACTCCTTTCTGTAGTATTGAACAAAATCCCGTTGAAGCATTGCTTGATCCACTTTCCCGCTGACAAGGGAAGCATAATGCTTTTGCCGAAGCCTGGCTTCATAATGCCTCTGAAACCAATCGAGCGGCCGATGAGGAAAACGTTGCGTGAGCAAGGCTTCAATGCCGTTGCCTATGGAACGGTAATGCGAAAGCAGTTCCGAATCCGTTATGTACGCAACCTGATCCAAAGGACAAACTTCTTCCGTCGGTTCCGCAAACACATGTTTGTTCATTTGCCACAGGGCAACCTTGCTGTTGTTCAGCCACGTTCCATGTTTGACGCACACATCCCAGCCAGGAATGTGATGCATGCGATGCCAATACAATTCACCGTACCGCTTCAAATCCTCCTGAAAACAAAGGGGGCAGTAGCGAAAGGTTGGCGAGGTGCGAATCGAACTCGCCATGACTCCCGCCTGGGCATAAATCCGTTTGCCGCTTCCGCTGACCATCGCCTCCAAAACCGATCTTGCTTGCTTCGGAGGAAGAAAAGCGGAATAAAAAGGATACATCGTGTGATCCATGACCAATCGTTCCGCCGTTATTTTGGAACCGACGGGAAGCCGAGCGACCAATGCCCCGATATGGGACGGCAAATCCACGGAAGCCAGGACGTTGTTCTTGCCGAACAAATCCTGAAGCAGGTTCTTGGGACTTGAATCTCCTGTCAGCTTGCGATAACGGGCACAGACGGAATACAGGAGTTCATCGGGATAGGGGGCAGGAAAAAATACGAGCACTCGCCTTCACCCCGCACACCACTTGTCGATTCGGATCACGCCTGCCTGTTTCAGAGCATCATAAGCGGTCATTCCCTCATCCTTGCCCTTTTTCACGATCAACCGCAAGTCACGTTCGTCTTCCGCAGGGTTTACCTTCCCGCCCTGTCTGTCCTGTTTCTTTTGAATCGATAATTGAAAAGCCGCCTTGACGACTTCATTGACATCGGAAGCACTCGGTTGCTCGGTTAACACGGCTCTCACCAGTTCCGAAGCTTGTCGTTCGGAAATCCCCAATAACTGCAGTCGAATGATGGCTTCGTCTTTCACCCGCACAATTTGTTCCTGCCTGGATTCGGTTCGTTTTCGGGTTTCCTGGATAAAAGTTTGCACATCGATTTGAATTCGCTCCCTTTGAATAAATTCTTCCACATCGGGAACGACAATGTCCTCATAATCCAGCAACTGCGTTTTTCGTCCATCCTGCAGGGCATCGAGCATGGGGCGGATGATTTTGAATTGTTCCTTCGCCACTTTGCGAATCAACTCGGCGGTGATCTTCTCTTTTCCAGCGACGATTGCCCGCACTTGCGTCATCACGAAAAGTTTCAAGGACAAATCTAGGATCCCTTGTGTCTCCTCGTACATGACATCGGACAATTCCTGTGTCAGCCCCTCCACGTGTCTCGTCCACTGGTATTGCCACAATCCTGACAGAAACAATGCCCAGTTTTCATCTTTTTTCAAACGATCCCACAGAAAACCGCCATGCCCGCTTAAGCTTCGTCGTGCCTGGCGAAATTCCGAGGTAAGCACCTTCAAACTTTTCGGTGTGCCCACCAACAGAACGGGGATTTGGGCTGAGTTGATCAGGGTCGTGAAAAAATTGAGCACTTGGGCGGAACCGCCGCTTCTGAAAAGACTGAGATGTTGAATTTCATCAACGACCAGTATGCCCGCCCCCATATTTTGCAATAATCTGGACAAAATTGGGATCATCACGTTCGTTGACCATTTCCCGTTTCCGTATCTCTCCAGATACTGCGTTCCCAAAAGCGTATCGATGGCGGAAAACAATTGCAAGCATAAAGCCTTTAGGCTCCCGTCATATGGGCCTCCAAACGAATATGCGTGACCTGGTATCTGGGAAAGTCTTGTCCCTGATACTCGGAATGAACGATCACTTGCGGGAAGAGGGCAAGGATTCGGTTCAGCGAGCTGGTTTTCCCCGAACCCGAAATGCCAATCAACGCCATGCTTTTGGCAGTCGAATGCGGCGGATATACATTGCCCCTTTGCCTGTTCTCCATTTGAGATAATCGCCTGATGACGCTCGGCGAAAACGGATTGCGTTCGACATATCCGCCCCGAATCATCGACGAAATCGCGTCATAAAGCACCAGATGTTGTTCCAAAGGTTGAAAGTATTGGGAAAGCCGTTGCGGGATCAGGTGAATGCGAAGATGCGGTTCCAACTGTCTTTCCAACGGATCCATCGGCGGGTAACTGGACAATGCTTCGATCACCTGTTCAGGCGATAAAATGTCGGGCAACGCCTCGATCCACGGATTGCCCGCAAAATCGGGAATGACCTGCTTTCGGTATGTCGCAACAACCGCTTCCGTTCCGTTTGGCAATCTAACGATCTCCATAAAACACATCCTCCTGCTTTTGTTTCAAGATTCTCAAATAGCTTCGTTCTTCCTGAACTTCCTCATCCCGCCGTTCCGAACGTTCACTTGCCGAAGATCTCACCAACGAAAAACTTTCCTGTTTTCTGTTCACTTCTTTCTCTTGCCGCCTGTTCTCCCTTATGTCCCTCAGTTTTTGGGTTTTGGACAGAGAAAGAGATTCAGCACGGGTTTTCCTCCTGGCTTCCTCGACAATCGCTTCAATTTCCGCCGCAAGCGATATCCGCTCTTTCAATTCCAGGTCTTGCGATTCCGCCTGATTCTGCTTCTCCCATGCAAGCAGATAGTTCACATCCTCCAGACTTTGATTCCGATACCGAGCCTGGGACTCCAGTAAATTGCACACATCATATTGGGTTCTGCCCAATCGCAAATAGATTTGGCTGACATTTCTCGGATCATAGGAAACAGCGACTTTAAATATGCCATGCGTACGGGCATGAACAAACCATTTCTCCTTCAACGCTGTAGGGCAACTGTAATAAATGCCTTGAAAACGGATTCCGCCAGGCGTCACCGTCGCCTCCTCCGTCGGCAACAGATTGAAACGCAAAATATCTTCCGACACCTTGCGGAGTCTTCCCGAACGGTGCTGGATGCCAAAGTTCCAAAGTTGAATGGGGATCGGCTGAACATTTTCCGCAATCTGATCAGCATCCCGCTGGTATCCTGTCAAATAATGTCGATTATTGTAGTACAACACGCATTTGATGAGGATTTGCGTGAACTCTGGGATGGTGAGAGCGGCGTTCAGCCGATAATCTTTAGCTCCCCGTTCCTGAAAGTCCTCTTGAATCGCTCCAGGCAAAAACGGTTTTACGTGCGTTTGAATGAGGTCAAAATGTTTTTCCACCACCGCTTTCCAGTCGGGGCGATACGGGGAAGTGTTTTTCACTGCAATTTGCAAATGCTCGATGATGGACAACGCCTTGTCGGAAAGCAGTTCCCCTCTGTCCGCCAGAATCGATTCGGGCAGATATACGCATGGTCAATCTTCTTCGCGGATCTCGATTCCAAATTGACGGCACCAATCCACCTTCGATTCGCACGCATTTTTCAACGCCATCATCGCTCCTTGCCAGCTTGGGCCCTCCAGCCCAACGTATAGACCTGCGATCATTCGGCTGTACCCATCCATCACCAGGTACAGCACAGGACGCCCTATGATCCTTCTTCGGTCAAACGAACTGACGAGATAAACGTCTGCTACTGTAGCGTCTATCTGATAAACCGATCCAGGACCAAACACGTCTTGCTGGGTGGAACCCAAAACAGGTCGGTACCGCTGATGGAACTTTTTCGCACTTTCCCGCAGGGAGATTTCCTTTTTCAAATCCCGCCATTTGCGAAACCAGTAACGGAATTGCGAAAAGGAAGGAATCGCCGTACCGCTTTCCATGACGGGAAGCTCGACTCCGTTGTCCAGCTTGCGATCCACAGCAAAATATTCTTTCAGCATCTGCTCATACGCCCAGCGGAGGGAGGGGCGATTGGCTTTATAGTAATACTTGTCCAAGGCAATCCGAAAAATCTTTTTGACCTCTTCGCCCACGTTCATTTCCGCATAGATGGAATCAAACCGTTTTGGTCTGCCCCGCTTCCTTGCCGCCTGACTCCGTTCTTTTCCCTTGCCGCCACGGTTGGCGAAATCGGGCAACACCTCCAGCTTGGTTTTGCCGCGGCTCCAATACCTTTTGAGGATTCTCCCGATCTGCTTTTCCGACAGCCCAAACCTCTCCGCCGCCTGGCGAACGAGCTTCGACCGTTCGGTTGAAACGAAGATTTGCGGTTCAAAATTTTTGGAAGCAATCGCCTGGACGATCTGCCAATCCGTTTCCCACTTCTCTTTTTCCTTTTCCGACAGCATGTCGGGATCCACAATGCAGGCCCACGGATCGGATTCTTCAATTCCAATCAAGCCTTGCTCGATTCCGTATCGGATTTCCTCCAGCCAACGGCTTTGGGGAAATTGGTTGCCATTGATGTCAATGACAAAGCATGCTTTTTGTTCCGCATCCATCCAAAGGATGCGTTCAAGCGGTTGTTCGCCGACATAGTTGATCACGGTATTAACGCACAGCTCCAAATCTCCTCTCCCCTCCCTGGAGCATATTGACCTTTAGCCCAAGGTCCATGGGTGTCGCAGACAGCTGAATGTCTACGTCCATGTTGACCTGGATGAGTCGGGAAGCGATCAAGTACCTGAACACCAAAAGCCCTGTGCCCGCATCCTCTTTCATCTCCCTTTCAAAGGAAGCCAGGATGGCACGGAGACTTTGGTCAGAGGACAACAGTTGCTCCTGTAGGATCGAGGCATATGTCTGGATTTGCGATATCGAAAATCCGTAATCCTGAACGTTCAAAGCAGACAATACCCATTCAATGTTGCGGCTTCGCTGATATGGAATTTCGTGCTGGGTCACAACGGCAAAATCCACCTGACAGGCTTCCCAAAACCGCCGCTGAATTTCCAACCTCTCCAAAGCTGCCTTTTTCTCCAGTTCGGCGGCATCTTTGATGGCACGGGCATACTGGATTTCTCTGCCTTCATGATCCTTTGCCGTAATCACGAACGTTGTAGTAATCACATGAGGCACTTCCGTTTTGGGATCCTTGAGCCGCTTTAAGAGCGACTCGTCCATTTGATCCACGATGGTCTCTGCATCAAGAAGCGGAAACTGTTCCTTGATATCCAGTATCGATTCATCCCATTCCAGCAGGTAAAAGTATCGAAGTTGCGTATCGGTGAGCAGATGCACCACACGGTTGCACTTTCTTGAAAACACTCGGCTTGCCCTGCCGCGACTGGGAATATCCATTACCGTCAGCCAAGGACGATAGCTTTCGCGTTCACCTTGCCCCCGACCCTCCGCCAAAAATCGTTTCAGCTTTGCTTCTGTCCAGTCTGAGCTTCTTGCCAATTGATTCGCCTCCATTGCCTGAAAAGAAAAAGTGCCAATGCGTCGCACATAGACAACAGCATCCGTTTTTTTTTGAAACGGCTCTGTGCCTGCAACGACTCATGGCACTTGCACTTTTTATATTAAAGTAAGATTGTATGGTTTCATGGGATCAGATTTGCAACCCGTCAACCGCTCTTTGCTTGTCTTCCGCACTGGAGTTCACGTAGAATCGATAAACCAGATCCACCGAACTGTGCCCTGTCAAAAGGCAAACCGTCTTGGGATCGACGCCGCTTTTGATCAGTTGGGAACAAAAGGTGTGACGAGCCGCATGCGGATTAATTTTTATCGATAACTGGGCTTTCCTGCTATATTTCTCCAAAATCTTATTGATGGCCAATCGTGTAAGAGGCCCCCGCTGTCCAATGAGCAATTTATTCGAATCCGTGTTAGGACGCACATTCAAGTATTCCTTAACTGCATTCACCGTTACGGCATTCAGATTCACTTTTCGCGACTTATTCCCTTTGCCGTTGCGAATGAGGATATAGCTGTAATTGTTCTTGCCGTTACGTTCAGTCAGAACAATGTCATCCAGTTCAATATTCACCAACTCCGAACACCTGATTCCCGTTCCAAAGAGCAAATAATATACGCAAATGTCACGCTTGTTATTTTCCGCCTCAATCGTCCTTTTCAACCGATACAAATCCGTTTTTTCCACGACTTTAATTTCTCGATCCAGCTCCGTTGTGTGTTTCAGCAAAACCTTGGACGGATTGATTTCCTCTTTGCAAACGCCTTTTTTCACCAGGAAACGCTGGTATGACATGATGCTTTTCAGTTTCCGATTGATGCTGGTCGGTTTGAGCTTCTTGTGCATATTCAGGTATTGTCTGTACTCTCGCACATCGGTTTCCGTAATGGATTCGCTCTCGTACCCCAGCGTATCCTGAAGCCATGACTGAAATTGTTTGATATCGGTTAAATAGGCTTCTACCGTGAGCCAACTCTTTCCTTCCCGCAACAATTCTTCGCGAAATTGATCCAGATACAAATTCCTCTCCCCTTCTTTGCCAGACAACAAAAAAAGTGCTGTTTCAAATGGGCAACGTTCCGCCTTTTTTTAAAGTCGAAACATCATCCACATGAAAAAGCACTTTTTCGATGGTTATGTGATTAAGGACTATTATATTGAACATATCTCCGCCTTTCAAGCGTCCTCGTCATATTTACGACATGATATAATGAGGAAAATTGCCGATAAATCTCTGGAGGAGAGAAAAAGGAAAGTGGATTTAAATGGTCTGATTTCTACGATTATCACAGCGACAGCCGCACTTGTTGCGATCATTGGCGGATTTCTGGTTAGCAGAGTAATTACTCTTGCAGGTGAAAAGCAATCTATCGAACGAAGATTACAAGAAATAGATAACGATCTAACTATCAAGAAAGAAATGCTGGAAAACATTGAGAAAGTCATTTTCGAAGAAGATATCGATGATTTTATTCAAAACCACTGCGAAGAATTGATTATTGAAGGTAAATCCCTTGAGGAAATCCTTCGTGATGATGATTCTTGCAATTTCAGCGAAGAGGATCTAAAACCATATGTTGAAGAGTTGATTACAATCAGGGATAACACCATAGAAATGATAGAAAAGTCTGAAGACCTTCCCAGTGATTTTACTGAGTTCATCAATGACAACGGGATTCAAATCGAAGGAAAGAAAAGCTGGTATGAATTAGTGTACAAAATAATAAGGAAGAATGTCCTCGGTACAGGATTCTTATATGACCTTGAACCCCCTGTATTGAGCATCATGGATGCACAGACGTATCGTGAGAAAGTAAAGTATAGGGACGAGTTAAGGAATGAAGTATATTTTCTTTCGGTAAGAAAGAATGAACAGCAAAAAATTTTGAATGATTATGTCAAACCTTATGGGTTATGGAGCGGTCTTGCGGTATTGATATATTCCTGTATTGTTGGCATAGCCTACCCCTGCATTCTCCTTCCTTATCCAGAAGAAACTTATAACGATGTAAAAACCAAATGGTTGTTAATTTCACTTTTCTTTAGTGCATTAATCGCCATTTTCATATACTTGGCTGTATCAATGCACAAACTTACACGGAGGAAACAGGATCCTAAACCTGACAAATAACTTGGCAACATAACTCTTCATTATGTGGAGAGTAAAGCTCGTATTCCCGTTCACCTTAATAATTTTGGAGGCATTTTAGAACGAAAAATCTCGCTACATAACTTAATAATGCCATTTTTATCATGGAATCTTATAAAGTATACAACTCCTCATCGCTCACCCTTTAACCTGGCAAGAAGCTCCTGTTTCTCCTTTTCCAGTTCTCGCCAATCGTGGAGATCCACCGCTTCGGGGTGGGCATCCAATTCTTGATCGGTCATGTTAGAGAACAAGAAATAAAAGGAACCACCGAATTTTTTCTCAAATTCGGCGATTTGTTTATTAACATCGTCAAGGCGTTGCTCTGCCGTCTGCTCCCTTGTTCTTTTCAATTGAGCGAGCCACTGCATTTGAAAAGCGACTTCTGGATTTTTCCACGCCTCAAGCAAAAAACGTGGGACTTTTTGATTGTGCTTTTCCCCAACCGTCTCCAGCCCACGGTCAATATATTTGTAAAGAGTGGTGCGGGAAACGCCAAGAGAATCTGCGGCGTCTGAAATATTGACCAACTCTGAGTCGTCGAAAACGTAGTGCAAGCTCCCAGTTTCAGTGGACTCATAAAACCAGGAGTCAAAAAGCAGTTTGGCTTCGATGATATCGATTCTTTGTTGAAGAATCTGTTCTATAGAAGTCAGCAGTTTCCTAAGGGATGAAACATGGGTTTTCCCGAACATGAAGTCTGGGTTCATTTTAAACTGAACCTTTGTCAGCCTAACATACTCAATTTGAGGAAATGCCTCGGGCATGATCATCGCAAAGGAGTTTAGCAAGAATGTCGCTTCTTTTTGCAAAAGAATTGCATCCCGTTCCTCAATCGCTCGACTGATGATTTCCTCTGTCAATCTAAAAATTTCCACATTCATTATCCCTTTCCCCTCACATTCCCTATTCTAATGTTAAGGTTACACTTTTTCAATTTTTGTCCACCGTCTATTATGAAGGGGGCAGGGAACCTATGTACATTGCACCCAAAAGGGTGCTTTACGATCAAAGGATTATGCCGACTGATCCAGTCGCTTGAACATCCCGACCATGATTCGGCGAAGTTCCTGGGCTTTTTCATCCAGCCGCTCGAACGTGTCTCTATCAATGTAGCCCCTTCTGAAAGCCCTTTCAATCCAATAGCGGGTCTCGTTAGCCGATCCGAATGCGATCCCCAAGTGGTACCGCTCACGCCCTGCATACTGCCCGCCATTCGATTCAGCGATGTTTGCACCGATGCTCGTGACACATCGGATGAGCTGATCCACCAGCCGATATTTTTCTTCTTGCGGGAAGCTTCTGACAATCTCGTCGATTTCGTCCTCCAGAGCAATCGCTTTTTGGTACAGCGTCAATGTTTTGAAATCTTTCATGAATAAATTCCTCACCCCCTCCGCCTCTATACTTCGGTTGGTAATGAACCTAAAATTCCTCCACATCAATCCGTACTGAATCCAAATCCTTTAACCGTTCAAGCATAAGCTCTTTCCTCGTCATCAACTCTTGATACCTGCTTTTCAGCATTTTCGACAAGCTCCTTATGACCGAGCCATAGTATATTTCCTCATCATCGAAATGGGCTTCAAATCGAGTTACTTCATGTTGCATCGAATGTTTTCGAGAATCTGGATATTTATGGACAGTGTAAAAACATATGAGTTTCCTGTCTTCCGTCAAAAACAACTCGTTGAATTCCTCTGTTTCTTCACCATTGGCATTGCCCGAATATTCAAGTGAGGAATTGATCAAAAACCCCTTTAGCAATTCTCCGTCCGATCGGTAAAAATATTCTCTTTGCTCCATTCGCGTCCCGAACATTGACGCCTTTTTAAAAATGGGTTCAAATTTCAGGACGTTTTGGGCGATTTCAAATACCTGCTCTATCATCCCTTCACCTGTTTTCTGATTCTCCCTTGTTAATCTTTTCAGTTCCGTTTCTGCAAATTGAATATCTGTCACCAGACTTCGAATTTCATTTAACATGCATTCACGTTCCTTTCGATTTGAGATTTAAACAGGGCTTCACGTTGAAATTACTTGTTCAGCCCTCCCCCTGTTTTGCCTGTCTCTGAATTCATTGTATATATTAAATACAGAGAAATTGTCGCCTGACAGGCAACATAAGAGGAGGCAACAGATGGGTAAATTAGACGCTAATCTGAAACAAAAAATCAAAGAACTAGCCTTTTCCGATGATTTTCTTCAGAAAAACAAAAAATATTCTGCAATCTATGAAAACCAAACTGAGGGCACAACTGTATTTGGGCACAGTTTGAGCAGTTTTCAAGTGAATGCCATCCAATCAAGACTCAGGACTGCACAGAACACCTTATCCCTGGGCAAATACATACGAAAATTAGCCGCTGATAAGGGACGGTTCCATTACAATGAGGCGTTTTTTGGACAGGCTCAAATCACCCGCCAATACTGGTCAAAACTGCTCAACGATAAATATGAAAGACCTTCGAAAGAGGTTATTTTGCGTATTGCCATTCTTTTCAGATGCGACTTGAAACAAACACATGAACTGTTGGCGAAAGCTGGGTATACCTTTTCCGATTGCGATCTAAGGGATCAGATTGTTTTGGGTTGCATCGAATTGGGCGTCTACGATTTCGCGGACATTGAAGAGTTGCTGGAAGATGAAGGATTATCCCTTTTTTGACGCCCTTTCGAAACCACCTGACTTATTGTCCACCTGACCTACTCCTGATGATCCCTCCGCCAAGAATCCCCCTTTTTTTCTCCCCATTGTTTGCTGTCCCCTGTTTTCTACATCACAAAGTTCATCGGCATCCAAGAATCTGTACCATCCCATTTTTACGATTCCTTCTCATCCCCTACTTTTATCCCGCATTTACTTGTTGAAAATAATTGAATTTGGCATGATACGAAAAATCCGATTTTGCATAAGAAATTCCATTCCTTTGTTTTAAGATGACCAGTTCAATAGGGCGAATGGGCTGGGCTTTTAATTGGTTCATATTTTCTCGACGTTTGGTCTCATCCGAAATGGTTGCAAGTTTATCCATACCCTTGAGTTGTAATGCCATGATCACATCGGCTGAATACTCTATGCCTCCCGACTCCTTAAAACTCTCAAAACCAGCGGTATGGTGATAATTCGTTCGATTAAACGATGATACGGCGATAACAGGAATGTCAAAATCTCGGCTGATTAGTTTTAATTGTGTTACATTGAAATCTACAGTCTGTTTGTCGCTTCGATTATTCGGGCTTTGCAAGATTTGCAGATAATCAATAAATACAACGAACTTTTCAAACCTCTGCTTGAACGTTTCCATCTGCTCTCTAATGGCTGATACATGTAAGCAACGACTGCTGTCCTCGATTCTCATTTTTTTTGCTGTGTTCCGATAGGACTCTATCGTGCTAAGCACAATCTCTTCGGGTACCTCCCCCTTTAAAAAATCAATAGCACTGTATGCTTGCCGATGATCACGAACAAACGATTGTCTGGAAAGACTCCTGCTTACCAGCTCTTTTTTGCTCATTTCCAACGTAATGAACATCACGGGAATGCCTTGACTTGCAATATAATCGGCGACCTGAAGGATAAACGATGTTTTCCCCAATGAGCTGACTGCACCCAGGACATACAAACCTGGAATAATTCCGCCCGAAAGTGATGCGTCCAAATCGGGAAATCCTGTGGATATTGGCACAGTAGGAGCATTCCTGATTTCCTTGCAATATATATCGAGATAAGATGCAACGCATTCATCGGAAGAAAATTCCCTTTCTTGAATTCCCTTTACTGTCGCCGTCAACAATTTCTCCAACCCCATCCGATCTTTTTGAAGATATTCATTCACATCTTTATAAGTTTCAGGAAGTTTGCAAATTTCAATGGATAAGCCAATTTTACGAAATCCTTCTTGAACCGTTTGCATCATGTTCTGACCAGCCATATCATTGTCTGGAACCAGAACAAAGGTTTTATCAATGCAAATATCGATCTGTTCTTCGAGAAGTGCGATCAATTTGTTGGCGTTGGTTACGCCATTTAATGCAATGCATGAATACCCGAATTCCTCAATAGACAACGCGTCAAATATGCCTTCCGTTATAAAGAGCAATTTGGTATCTGCTGATTTCAAATACCGATCATTGAACAGTTGTACTGGGATCTGAGGCAGATTAAACGTTTTGCTGGGTTTTGACTCAAAATATTGCGGAACACTGCTTTCATCTATCCTCGGGATAAAATAATGGCACTTCCCTTCTTCGTTCCAAACAGGCAAAAAATATTTGTACATTTGAAGAAAATTGCGGTGATTTTGAAAAAGTTGAAACTGCTGTTGTACTGCATTCAAGCCGTCCTCAGCAAATCCCAGTTTGTATTTTTTGATCGTTTGATCCGACAATCCACGTTCTTTAAAATACGTTGTTTGGGCAACGTTGGCATGCAACTGCTCTATCATTTCCGTAAAATCAAATTGTGGGATCTGGTTTTTCGTTTCTCCGTTTTCCTGGTGCGTTTGACGGCTTTTCTTGGCATAAACGCCAGAAGGCAGTTCCGCCCCCGCAAGATCCAGTATTTTTTTTATGGCTTCCTGTAGAGTTAATTTTTCATATTCCATGAGGAAATCAATGATCGTTCCCGATTTTCCGCAACCAGAAAAGGTGTGGTAAAAATTCTTTTCAGGCACAACGAAGAAATGATTCTTTTTGCCGCAGAAAGGGCAGGGGTCAAAAACATATGATTTAGATCGGCGTTTTGCTTTAACCCCCGTGGCATGTTCTATATAATCCATGAGGTCAATCTTTTGTTTGGCAAGTTCAATTGCGGTTTCGTGACTATTGACAGCCATTGCAATATTCCCCCTTTTTTCTTTTTCTTTTTCCCATTCTTTTTCCCAGGCGATTGGAGAATTTCGTTTATAACCCAGTTTTTCGTTTATAAACGAAAAAGTTAGGCTATAATTGTTCCCCTGCACAGGCAAGAGGGCTGACACTCTTGCCTGTGCATATTAACTTTCATTTAGATTTATTAAATATTATTAGGAGATTGAAAGGGCTGATTTGCCTTGTTACAACTGCACTGAACACATTGCTTTGCCTAGGTTAGTGTATGATTTTCCTGGTTTACCGTATGGTTTTGCCTGGTTTGGTGTATCCTTTTTCCTGGTTTGATGTATGATTTCAGCTGACCTTAGCATGTTCATGGCTTTCTAAATCTTGCCCATCGTTAATTGACTGCATCTTAAATTCGATGACAGATTCCATCATGTTGGTTGCTTCAAGGTTGATTTGATAACCTTCACCACTAAGAATGTGCAACGAACGCTCCAGCAATTGTGTGTAATATTGCTGACCTTGCTTTTTGTATTGTTCATCGGTAATTCCTAAATAATCTGCAATGGTTCCGATTTTTATTTTGTGAGTACCAAGTTTGTTCAATTGGGCAAACTTTAACGACAACAATCCTGCCATCCAATGATGTTTGGGATGATACTGGAAAAATCTTGTATTGAGATATGTGAACACGTTGGGCGTAAGATAATCAATAAAATCGCCCAATGTAACGCAAATTTCTTTTCCCTTTTTTTGATACCCCTTCAATAATGCTCCCGATGCAAGATAGGGTTTATTTTTCTTTTTTCCCGTAATTGAAATACGAATGGATTGCAACACTTCCAGGTCTTCTTGCAATCGGATCACATTTTCGGGTCGTCTGCGGATGCGTCGGACAGCAAAATACCGATTTTCATCCATGGTTATTGGAGAATTGCGGGAAGTTTTCCACAAGTGCAGTAAATAGATGAAAAGTTGAACTTGTGAAAAGCGAATCATTCCCGTAGCTTCCGTTATATCCATTAACCCCATTTTCCAAATATCCAGGCAAAGTTGATTCTCTCCGTGCAGATAACGAACCCACTCATTTGGATTATATGGATTGATCTGCCCATTTCTCAGTTTCATGATTCCTTCGCAAATGAACATCACGCAGTCATTTAATGGAATGGCCACATATTGTTGTGGTGCTCTATCCTTCTGCATTCAATCCACCCCCTCCGTCTGTTTGACCCTATCTTATTTCCTATCACATCTTCAGAAAACCGATTTTGTGTCGAACCACGTTCGAGCCCTGTCGAATCCCTTGATTTTATTGGTTTTTTGCCACTTGACATTGGACTGCCGTAAGACTTGACAAGCTGAAAAACGTTAAATTTAACGTGCGACATGTTCATATTTGATCCGACAAAAAAATGCGACCTGTTCCGATTAAGTCGCACAAAAACTGCATATGATCTAAAAACCATAAAATCTACCAAAAGGGGGAATGTGAATGCACAATCGATTTTTGATTGCCATCGACAGCGGGAAACATTCGACCAAAGCGATCATGAAAGAAGAGGAGGGCTTGCAGAGGGTCAAGTTTCGAACCCTTGTGGAAGAAGTCGAGGATTTCGGGGCTGATATCTCCCCTAATACCGATCTTGTGGAGTTCCAGGGGAAATCTTATTTGGTTGGTGAAATGTTGGATGAAAGCAAGATGGATTATCGGTTGACGAAACACAACCTTATTCACCAGATCTGCATCTACCTTGCGATTGCTAAGTTGTTGCAAAAATCCAAACGTTCCATCGCGTTCGCGAATATTTGCTTGGCGACCAATATACCATTAAGCCTTTATAGGAACGACAAACAGAAAAAAGCATACCAGGAATTTATTCAAAATAGCGGGGAACCGATTTGCAAGAAAGTGAACGGCAAAGCATTTGTTTTTCGGATTCACCAGATTTTCGTGCTCCCAGAAGGCATCGGTCCCGTTTACAGTAATATCAACGAATTTCGACATAAAAGGATTTTGATTATCGATATCGGTTCCTTGAATGTGAACTTTCAAGAATTCACGAACCTGATCCCTTCTTTCCAACAGATGATTACCGCTGACCTTGGAGTCAATCTGCTTCGAAGCAAAATTTCCGACACATTAACCAGCAGATACGGAACTACCATTTCAGACAATGATGTTGAGCGTTTATTTCGGGATAAATACTTGTTTCTTAATGGCGAAAAGCAGGAAGACAGCAAGGAAATCATTGACGGATTAATCGCCAATCATGTAAAGGAAATTTTCAATCACGCCAGAAGCAGGAAGATCTCATTCAACAATACGGAGGTTCACTTCGTCGGAGGAGGGTCTTTGTTGCTTAGGGATTTCATTCTCGATGAATATCCATCATCCATCATTCACACCGATGCCCAGTTTGCCAATACCCTAAGCTTCCTCAAAATATTGGAGGCCAAGCAAAATGGGTAATCGAATGAGGCTCTCGATTTCTTTCAAACAACAATACAGGCATATTTACGAACATTTGAAAACTGTCCCCAATAAAAGCGATTACATCGCACAAGCTTTGGAAACCTATTTGAACAATGAACGCACGGTTACCCATGATCAAATACGAGAAATAGTAATGGAAATCTTTCAGAAAAGTCCAGTTCCTTATGCAAATCAGTCAAATATCGAGCAAAGTGATTTTCTTTCCAAAGAAGATGCCGAACTCCTTAATCAATTGTTTTAATCTGAAAAAATCCTTTCGTCAGCAAAATCAAGGGTTGGGATTATCTTTATAGGGGAAAGGCGAATAAGGCAAAATAACGTAGAAAATTGCAACATCTGCAAAGTTTGATGATCCACTTGCAGGTGTTGCTTGCATTTAGTTTCGTTTTTCCCATCGGGGTAATGCAACCATAAAAGGATTGAAACACGACATAGGATTTTGCATCCACCCCATAGAAGGTTGAAGCGATACCGTAGGAATCAGCAAAAACGCAAAAGCATGTTCTACGATCATGCTTGAATCACACCAGAACAACGGGTTTTCATTATAGTTCATTGGATGAAATTGCATTTTTCACGGACAATAATGCAACCTTGAAGAGGTTTGATTCTTACTCATAACTTGATTAATTAACTTTTTTAGGAACAATAAGGCTACTCTAAAACAATTAGGAGTAGCCTTTTAATATACAAAGCTAAATTTTCATTGGCTCTTCTTTATATGAGTATTTCTTGTTGAAATGTTTCCCTTAATACCGATTGCACTAACAAGTCACTTTCATGCTTGGAAGTACTGATACAACGCTCTAATTCTTCACAAATACTGAATAACCTTTCTATCTTATCAACAATTCGTTTCTGCTCATTTGTGGGTGGCAATGGCATTAAAGTATTGATTATCTTTTCTTTCGATATGTTAGGTTGAGCACCACCAGCCCCTTGATTTTGGAAGAATTCTCGTCTTGACATTAAGTAATAAAAAAGGTATTTGTTATAAATTCCCGAAAATGGTGTACAGGCACAACAAGCTTGATTTGTCGCCGCCTCTATTCCTAAAATCCCCAATTTACCTATAGTAGCTCCATACATCGCAATTAAAACGTCTCCAGGTTTGTTCAACCTAATAGAGTTTTTTTCAAGTGCTAATTCGGTTATTTTTTCTTCAGAATCAAAAATGAAAGCATCATTTAATTCACCCGTTTTCAACCAAGGAATTGATCCATTGTAAAAAAGGGGATTATTCCGATTTGGTGTTGCTCCTGCTCCCCAACTACCTATTTCCCCTAACCTTACCCACTCCCACCCTTTCGGCAACTCATACGGAATCTCTTCAGGCGAGATCGGCGGCAACGGCTTCTCTTTCTTGATTTTCTTTTCTTTGATCAGCCGCTCTTTTTCTTCACGAATTCTCTTTAACAAATCCGCCGCGGGTTCGTCGTTGGGATCTTGTTCAACCAAATGACCTTGAATAGCTTTTTGTAAAATACTTTGACGTAAATTTTCCGTAAGCTGTTTTTGCTCCGTAAGAACCAAGTCAATATTGTTGATAATTTGAACCGCGTCTTGGATCTTCCTGATGATCTGAGCTTGTTCCGAAATATTAGGTAAAGAAATTTCGATTTGTAAAAATTTTGATTCGTTCAAACGAATTCTGTTGGTTGTTCCTGAACTCGCCTGTACACATTGTTCAATAAACCACTCAGATCTGCTCAACCATAACAAGTATTCTGGAAGAATTAAGTCCTTGTTAATGTCGAATGATAAAAAGTCCCCCGTTATGATAGCTCCATCTAATTCTTCGGGAATAAGACCTGAGGCCCCGTTTCTTGCATCAATCTTGGAAACTATAAACTGCCCAGATTTTACAATATACCTACTATCTGATTTAATTTCATGACCGTATACTTCATTACGTAATTGAACACCCTTACCCCACAAACGTACAGTCACTTGCTTGT
Organism: Microaerobacter geothermalis; assembly: GCF_021608135.1. Taxonomy (NCBI): domain Bacteria; kingdom Bacillati; phylum Bacillota; class Bacilli; order Caryophanales; family Bacillaceae; genus Microaerobacter; species Microaerobacter geothermalis. The sequence goes on along the minus strand of NZ_JAKIHL010000016.1, from coordinate 33,863 downwards.
ATTTTTGATTATCCTCTATGCGAATTTGTTTCGTATTCCTCTTTAAAACATCGCCTAGTTTAACAACTTGATAAGTCTTCATTTTTAATACCCCAAAATTTTAATAAGTTCCCCAGTGAGTTGCTCGATCTTACGATTTCCTTGCTGGATTCTCTTCAAGATTTGAGAAACATCCAAATCAATGTCTTCCGCTGATTTATTCGGATTCTTCACATCAAGGTTATAATTGATGCTCCTGATTTCCTCTACAGTCACTTTCCAAGCGTATTCATTTTCAACACGATTTCCCCACCACTGCTTCTCCAGATCAAATTCCTCAATGCGGATCGGTTTTGTCTTGGAATAGGACTTCTGACCTTCGGGGTATGGATGCTCAAAGTACCAAATTTCCTTAGTCGGTTCACCCTTGGTAAAGAACAATAGATTGGTTCGAATACCCGTATACGGAGCAAAGACGCCATTAGGCAAGCGAACAATTGTATGTAAATTGCATTCACTGAGCAATTTTTCTTTAATGCGTGTTTTGACCCCTTCGCCAAAGAGAAAACCATCAGGCAATACAACAGCCGCACGTCCGCCATCTTTCAGTAAGGTTAAAATTAAAACCATAAAGAGATCAGCGGTCTCTTTCGTACGGAAACTGGCAGGGAAATTCGCCTGAATTCCGTCTTCTTCAATTCCCCCAAAAGGTGGATTGGTCAAGATTACGTCGACCTTATCCTTCATGCCGTAGTCACGCAACGGTCGGGATAGCGAATTGTCTCGGCGGATCTTGGGAATATCAATATCATGCAAAATTAAATTCGTCACACTGAGAATATGAGGCAACGGTTTTTTCTCTATACCCAATATAGACGATTGAACCAGTTGCCGATCTTCAACCGTTTTCGCTTGTTTCATCAAATGTTCCAATGCACAGGTCAGAAAACCCCCAGTGCCACAAGCAGGATCCAACACCTTCTCCCCCAATTGCGGATTGGTCATATCTACCATAAATTGTGTGACTGCACGAGGCGTATAGTATTCTCCTGCATTTCCTGCACTCTGGAGATCACGCAAAAAAGTCTCATAAAAGTCATTGAACAAATGGCGATCTTCGGAGCTGTTAAAGTCAATTTCGTTGATTTTGTTAATCACCTGACGCATCAGTGTTCCCGACTTCATGTAATTGTAGCTGTCCTGGAACACTTCTCTTACGAGGTAACCTCGGCTTCCTTCTTCAACATCCGAAAGTTCTTTTAAAGCGGGAAACAGCTCATTGTTTACGAATTCCAACAACTCGTCTCCTGTCATGCCCTCATCGTTTGCCGCCCAGTTACGCCAACGATACTTCTCTGGAATTGGCGAACGATACTCTTCATCTAAAAGCTCCAACTCTGCTTCTTTATCATCAAAGATTTTCAGGAAAATCATCCAGACAAGCTGAGCAATCCGTTGTGCATCGCCATCTACTCCAACGTCTTGCCGCATGATATCCTGAATCGATTTCACGATATTGGCTATTGTCATGTTGTTCCTCCTAGTAGCAAACTAAGCTGATGTGTAGATTTGTTGCTTCAACTCTTTTAACGCTTCCAAATACTTCTGCTTGCCCCCGAAAAATTTGACAATCTCAATAAGAGATCCGTACTGATCAAAGGGATGAAGTTTTAACACTTCCATGCTTTCAATATTTTCAATGCCTTCATCCGCATACTTGTCCAGCAAGGCTTCCAATACAGCCCTTGCTTTTTCTCCATATTTGGTAAAGTAATTCCGTTTTTTCACATTCATCGCCCGTTCTCGACGAGTGAGCGGCTTCATATCGAAGGCTACGTGACAGATGAGATCAAAAGGATCGAAGTATTTTCCCACTTCTTGCTGTAATTCATCCAGGAGCACACCCTGTTCAAGCAACTCTTCTATTATAGCATCCTTACGTTCGGCGGCGTTCCATTTTTGCAGAAACTCGTCAAGCGAGGCGTAATTTTGATTGACTCTTTTTTTGGTATAGTCCTTCAAAGACTCTGTGATCAACTTTCCTTCCTCATTGATGTATTGAACCCTCTCGTTGATCACTTTCACCTTGACATTATCGACGTAATACGTTCGCGATCGCTCGCGGATCACGTCATCTCCTTCGTATCCATCCTCCTTGTCACCGCCGTATAAGTCATCCGAGAAGCCTGCTTCTTCTTCATCGTCTTCTTCCACTACTTCTGGCGGAATGGAAGGATCCCCCTCTTTGGGTTCATAGATTTGTACAGGTTCTCCGTCAAACGCGGGGTCGGCAAACAAGTTGGTAACATTACGAAAATCGATGATGGTGAACGAATATTTGCCGTATTCTTCGTTTACACGAGTGCCCCGACCAATGATCTGTTTAAATTCTGTCATGGAATTAATGTTGGCATCCAGCACAATGAGCTTGCACGTTTGGACATCGACGCCAGTCGTTAACAACTTGGACGTCACTGCGATCACGGGGTATGTACTGGCTGGATCGATAAAGTTGTCCAGCTCCTCCTTCCCCTCCTCATTATCCCCCGTTATTCGTACAATGTATTTTGGATTTTGAGCCGCCAAATCGGCATTTTCGTTTACCAATGCCTGACGCATTCGTTCAGCATGCGGTATGTCTACACAAAAAACAATGGTTTTCTGAAAACGATCCGTTTTCTTTAGATACTCCGTGATTTTTTTGGCGACCAGGGCAGTACGTTCATCAATAATTAATGTGCGATCAAAGTCTTTGACGTTATAAATCCGATCTTCGATGATTTGTCCGTATTTATCTCTCTGTCCTTCTTCTGGCCGCCAGCCTTCCACGTCTTTATCAATGGTGTATCGAATGACCCGATAAGGAGCCAGGAATCCATCGTTGATCCCTTGTTTCAAACTGTATGTGTAAATTGGCTCCCCAAAGTAATGAATGTTCGAAACGTCTTTCGTTTCTTTAGGGGTTGCCGTGAGTCCAACCTGAGTCGCTGACGAGAAATATTCCAAAATCTCCCGCCATGCGGAATCTTCTTTGGCACTACCACGATGGCACTCATCCACGATAATCAGGTCAAAGAAATCAGGAGAAAATTCTTTGTAGATGTTTTTCCATTCCTCGGCACCCGACACTCCTTGGTACAGTGCTAAATAAATTTCATATGACTTATCCACCTTGCGATTCCTGATTTTGGTCATCTTATCGCCAAAATGCTTAAAATCATTTGCCATCGTCTGATCAACCAAGATGTTACGGTCGGCAAGAAACAGGATTCTTTTCTTCGTTCTGGACTTCCATAATCTCCAAATCAACTGAAAGGCAATGAGCGTTTTGCCCGTTCCCGTGGCAAGGACCAGCAGAAGTCGATTTTGTCCTTTGGCAATCGCTTCTACTGCACGATTAATGGCAATTCGTTGGTAGTAACGCGGCGTTTTTCCGCTTCCATCCGAAAAATAGTCTTGCGTAATGATTCTTTCCTGCTCTTCCGTAATGCCCTTCCATTGCTTATACCTTTCCCACAATTGTTCAGGAGACGGAAACTCATCAAGCCCAATTTCCCTTTCAACATAATCCGACATGCCTGTTCGATCGTGTTCTAAAAACGCTTTTCCGTTTGAACTGAAAACAAAGGGAATATCGAGGATATCGGCATATTGCAAAGCTTGTTGCATTCCGTCTCCAACGGAATGTGTGTCATCTTTTGCTTCGATAATGGCCAGCGGCAGGTTAGATTTGTAATAAAGAATATAGTCCGCTCGCTTCGCCTTTCTTCTGGTGTGCATCTTCCCTTTTACAATAATACGTCCCGCCGTAAATGTTACTTCTTCCCGAATTTGCTTATGTATATCCCATCCTGCCTTAATTAAAGCGGGAGTAATAAACTTTGTACAAATATCCCGTTCCGAATATTTGGGCATTACCATTACCCCCTTTTCGTGCCATAATTCCATTCGCCCAAGCGGTTGTTTCCATTAGTTACTACAATTTTACCAGAATTTTTGTGTCGTTCGTAGCTTGAAAGATACATCGAGGCACAAAGAACAGGACGGAAAGTCCTCCAAAAACAAAACCGCCACAAAGGCGGTTCAATGGACGGGTTTAGAAACGGTGGATAAGATACTCCGATATCCGTTCCTGTTGGGCTAAAAACGCCCGTTCATCCGTGACTTCTTCCAACAAAATCTCCGCCATTCTTGGGTCAATCATCGACGATCTCCACCAATCTTTGTCGATTTCCATGATTTGTTCAACAACCTGCCCCTGCGGACCTTGAATTCTTTTTTTTTCATAAGCCTCGCCAGGGAAATCATCTGGAAACTCCCCAATTGAACCTTGCAAGTATGGCGAGAAAAATTGGATCATCTTCAGCTGTTTTATCACTTCAGGGTGCAGTTCTACGCCGTAAACATTCACGTATTTCTGCGGATTGGCTTTCAGAAATGCTTTGACCGCAGACAGATGTGCTGTGTCAAAACGTTGAGCCGTCCAGACTACTATGCCCTCTTGCAAACTCTGCAAAATAGGCATGATTTTTTCTTTCAAATGTGCTACATCCGACTGTGTCAATTGGTTCTCTACAAAAACCTCTACCCGTTTGTCTCTGGAGACGGCATAAAAATCAATTTTCTTCCGACCATACGGAATTTCCAGTTCAATCTGTGCCAGGTCAACACCAAGAATCCCTTCCAACACTTCGGGATACTTCTTCAAGTACAAGTTAAAAATAAACTCTTTTTCCGAACGTTGTTTCGGCAATGTACTCCCACCTTTTCATCATGACTGAGAAGGGAGAGACATTCCCCGTCCCTCCCATCCGAAATGTTTTCAAACCGCGAGTTTGAATTGATCTACCAGCTCTGCCAAGACGAAAATGTCACGGACTTTCGTGTCCGAGTTCCAGTGGCACTGGGCAATGTGCTCGACAATTTTCAGCAGTTTCTCCTTTGCCTCCTTGCTCAGTTCTTCTCCATTGAGCAGAAATTCATGCTTGATCAGTAGTTCGGAAAAAGTGATTTTTTCAGAAGTCTGTGGCTCTTTGATGTTAATCGCCGCTAACAGTACCGAACTATTGATATCCAACACCCCTGCCAATCGCAATATAACGGAAATACTCGGGGATCTCCTTTCTCCCCTCTCGAGTCTGTTAATGTAAGAAGCCGACACTCCGCACAGATTTTCTAACTCCTTTAAAGAAAGATTTTTCAATTTCCTATAATGCTTCAACATAATCCCGAAATTGTCGGATACCGTGAGAGAGCCTTCTGCCTCCTCTTCCGTCTCATCCAACAAATCCACGTCTTTCAGCATGTCTTCATTCATGATACATTTCTCCTTCCATTCCATCTGATTCCCAGTCGGGAAACCTGTTATTTTGGGTATCGACATATTCTAAGCGTTGCCAGCCTTGTCAATCATGTCAGCCCCATAAGCCTCACACCGCCCTCTACCCTATATCGCACAACTCCTGAAACGCACACCTGCGGCAGATCGCCCGATTTTTCGTTTGTTCAAACCTCTCCATCTCCAGCGGCACATTTTGTTCTGGAACACGCAAGTAGGCCTTCATTTCCTTCACGCTGGTTTGAATCAACGACTGCACGTACTCCAGATCAGTTTGTCTAGGCGTGAAGGAAGTGTATTTCCCTTGTGCCAAATATTCATTCCGCAATTCCATTTGATCCAGCGTAGGGAGGTTAAACGCTTCTTTAAGGAATAAAGCATAAAGTAGCAACTGCACCCTGTCACTGGATGAGGGTTTCCCCGTTTTGAAATCGACGACAACAAATTTTCCGCTTTCCAGGTCTTGAAACACCAGATCCAAGACCACCCACGCTTTAACGCCTTCCATCTCAAATAATCGGAACCGCTCGTATGTGATCAGCTTAATCCTTTTTCCCTTTCCGTCAAAAATGTCCATGAATGTTTGACTTGACAGCAAATGGTTGGCAATGACGGTCATCCGCTCCCGATATTCTTCGATTTTATGTTCGGGAAGCTCTCCGTTGTAATACATTTCATGCAACATGTTGAAGTCACTGGGATGTTCATACCATTGCTCCTTTTTGTGTATGGATTCCCAATACGCCTTGTTCAACGCTTTTTGAACGGATGCATTAAATGCTTCGACGGTCATCTTTTGAGACACGTCAATCATCCGATGAATCTGGTTGTGTACCGAAATCCCGAACAATTGGTCAAGCGTAACAAGCCGCTTTAGGCGGTAGGCATGCCTGGAGAGATTGGACGCCTTACGCCGCCAGCCTCCCCAGGAGCTATAATAGGCATGGAAATACCATCGTTTGCAATTCAGAAACGTTTGGTTTCTTGTCCATGACCAACTTAGCTCTGGAAAGGGTTGAGCCGCATTCACAGTCAACCTACCTCCATCCACTCCAGCTCGATTGGCATTGAAAATGACCGTTCCAGTTTGTAGGTTTTATTGCGTCCATATATCCCCCGTTTTCGCTTCTCCACGCCAACCACCGTGATGAGAACAAGCCGATTTCCCATCCCATTGACAACGATTTCGATACCATTTTGCAGTCTCCACTTTGCGATCCCCTGGATTTTTGGCATCTCTTCTTTCAGGCAACTGGTTATGTCCTTGGGATCGAGATTCTGTTCTTTGCAACGTTTCAAAAAATGCCTGGTGCATTGGATCTCCATTCCGATCTCCCTCCATCGAATAAAGTTATGTTCTTAATTCGATTGAAAAAATTGAAGGGCATCGACTCCAACCATTCATGGAGTGATGCCCTTGGGAAAAACAAGTATTGAATTTGGCATTAGCAAAAATAATATTCGCATTTCTATCCGCTCCTCATCAGAACGAATGTTTGTATGATGTTTTAATATCAGTTTATCTGGCCTATTGCAGGTTTTCAACGCTTGCTTTTATTAAATTTTCCCGCCGAAGTTGCTTTGTAGGCAAAAAGTTTAAAGGGGAAAGGGAGTCTTATATACAATTTATCCACAAAACCGCCTGTTTATTTTGTGGATAATTTCTCCATGTTCCTGAGCTTGCATATCTTTTATGAAGGATCTGCATAAATTTTTAATATCCTTTTCATAAATTTTGCATACTTGTAGCCGTAATTTTGCCGAAATGTCCAATAAACTTATGAAGTTTATATAAAACTGTTCAATAATTGCTTCATACCTTTTATGCATTTATGGTCGCTTCCAAGTTGCTTTCTTCAGAGGCACTTGTGCGTAATTTCACCCCTCTTACAGGTCTGGTTACCATCCTCGATATTTCCATCTATTGATAAGTCCCGTCAACCTATATTTCCTAACCGTTTTTCAAATGGATCTGTCACCCAATATTTCAGTAGCACAATATCTTTCATTTAACCAGCAACCTCTCAATATTTTCACTATATATAGTGAGAACAAACGTTTGACACACAATATATAGTGTTATATAATCAAGTCAAATGATAAGATCTGGAAAGGGGGGTACTGAATGGCAACCAAAGGTCATAACAAAGTGTCTTCTGACAAGATGGCGGCACTAGCATCTAAGGTTTTGAAGAGTGACAGGTACAGTGATACAACCAAGAAGCTTGCTGGTTCTGTTTTGTCACAGTCAAAAAAAGGTAAAAACTAGATTTGAACATGGGGGTCTGCCTAATGGCTAAAGTGAAAATCAAACTTACGTCATCCATGTCAAAAGCCCGTATCAAAAGCGAACTCAACCGTGCCGTCAGAAAAATACATCAGGAACTGGAACGCGAAATCAAAAGAAAACTGAAGTAACTACTTGAAAACTTTCCTTCATAACACTCTCCTCCTCCAGATACCATCACGTATCTGGATTTTTTGCCCTGCTAGTCCCCTTGGCATGAACAACTCTGTTCATTATTGATAATTTCCAAGGCTTCTCTTGCCATTATTTTGTTCCTGTTCATCCCTGTGCAACCTTCAACCCTTTTCAACTATCAGGCAACTGTACCATCAGGTCGGGAAACAACCACGAGTTGTCTGTTTCCTGGTATGCCCCTTCATTTAGTACATACTTCCTAACCGTTGTTTCAAATGGATCTGCGATCCAATATTCAGGAACCTCACATCGGGCATATGTATCCTTCTTTTTGTCCAGCAGTTTGTCACGATGGCTTGGATTCGACACGATTTCAACCACCAAATCAGGCACGCCGCAAATCCTGTTTTTCTGGATGATTCCGCTTCTTGCTCTCTTTACGAAGACGATATCGGGAATGACCGCAACTTCCTTCTCCTCGATATAAACCAGCGTTCGCGGCAAAACCGTTCCCGACTGGTTCTCCCTGGCATAGCGAGTCAACTCAGTTAACAGGTGCACAAACGCCAAGTCTTTCAAACTCATGCCCTTCGATTCCTTTCAACTTTCATCCCTTAACAGCCTTTCAAGCTCGTTCCTTGATTCATTGGGGAGGATGTTGATCAGTTTTCTTAACCCGATTTGGCCGACCAGCATGAGAATGACTTTTTTTATTTCATCATCAGAGAAAAAAATCTCTCCACCTATCCATTCCCATCTTCCTTCGTTTGGAATCGATTCCTCAAACACCTGAAACGGAATTTTCTGCGGCTCAGCCTTAGGTATCATCTCCATGTATACTTTCCCCCTTTTGCATTTTAATTTAAGGATAAGCTGATCAAACAATCACCTTGTTCCCTTTATTTCCAGTATATCATCAGAGAAAAAAAGGAGCCGCATCGCTCCTCTTCACCTTTATACATCTTCCCGATGCCTTTCATAGGACTGTCTGATCAGAAACATCGCATAGTCAATTTCATCTAAAGAAGAAACCCCAAATTCAACGTCTCCGTTCCCCCAACGCCCGACGTTGCTCACATCCTTACAAATGCCTTTCGGATCCTGAATTTCATCGAAGGGCATATTTAAGCTTAACCGCAGTCTGCTTTTCTGCGGCACAATATCGACGAAATTTGTGGATGTTTTAAAAGCAATGTATAATTTTTTGAATTCCATGCGGACAGAACTGTCCAGGTTACAGATTCGTTTGCTCAATTCTTCGAATAACGCCAACATATCCCCCTGTAATTCAGGGTGATCGGCAATCGTATAAGTCACACTTTCATGTTCGGAGCCTTTCTTTCGGTATTTAGCCAGAATATCCTCAGAAAGCTGTGGATATTCCCACACTTTTAACGCCAAATTTGCAAGAAGCTCTGCACGTTTAAGGATTTCCTCCTCATTCCAAGTTTCAAGTTTGGCCAGTTCTCTGTTTAACCTCAACGGACTGTCGGCAAACCCGCCCTCCATATCCCGTTTTTCCTTAAACGGCCGATCACTGAGCTCGGAATTATATCGGGTCAATGTCAGATTGCCCAGCGTATGAAGATACGTTTTGTGCACTTCTTCCCAATTTGGCCCCAAATCCCGCCGCCATTCTGGAGACAAGTTTGGATTTTGCGGCATGATGTGTTCAATCGTATAGGCTTCGATATCAATAATCTCTTTCCGATTGAAATTTTCCAGCTTCCGAAGCAAGTAATTTCGATTACGGAAATTATACACATCCTTAATCATGAGTTCCCACCTGAACTCCTCATCGGTCGGAAACCGTTTATAGGAATCTTTGAGCAAAAACGCCGCCCGCACGCTTTCCAAATAATTTGCTTTGTCGATCTCTTTGCTGAGGGTCGCAAACGTTTTGTTCAATGAATTGGTGGGAACCCCGCAAACCGCTCGGCGGAAAACATACGCTTCAACAAGCTTTAGGATTTCGATAAATTCCGATTTGGATATCATTTGACGCTCGTAGTCGTCATATACCTCAAGCAAGAACGGATACGAGACATCGACTTTAAGCGTATTGATATCCGTCAGCACTTCATTGATTTCTTTATCTTTTTCCGTCTGGAAGGCGAGCTTCACAAAATATTGGGAATATCGATAAATGTCCTCGACAATTTGCTGGACACTCCGTTCACTGTGCTCAAATACATACGCCTTGAAACTGGAGTAAACTTCTTGAATGTTTGGAATTCGTCCTGTCTTCACCGTTAGGTAATCACGCATAAATCGGTCAAACAAAGCGGAATTTGTCAGATTCCCGAAGCTTTTTTCCATCGGATACCAGTATTCCCTGTACAGTTCCGCTTGCTCTTTTGGCTCCAGTTTCATCAAAACGAAGTTTCGGATCAAGTCGGCTTGCGACAGATCAAGCCCCGTTGAGTTCAGACTTTCAAAAATCAACTGCGGATTATCATGGTCGCGATCCAACGAAATATCTACAATAATCAGCTTGGAGATTCCCTGATACAGCTTGTTCAGATCGATACCGCTGTTTTTGATGGATTCCGCAAAAAAATGATAGTTCTCGTACACCCTCGGGGAGTATTCCTCGGGGAGTTTTTTGTCTAAAATCAAGTTGATCAGCGTGTCCTTATCGCTCTGCGTCAAGATGAGTTTGTGATACAGCTCCCCCTCTTCTTCGCTGTTGACCAGATAGTAATTCATGATCTTCTTTTTCGTAATTTCCAAGGTTTGTCCGCTCTCCTCAATGGCTTTGCCCAACGCGAGCAACAGTAACGTCAACGTGGTCAATCGTTGCTGTCCATCAATGACGAGCAGTTGCGGTACAGATGATACTTGATATAACCCTTGTTCGATATAGACAATCGAGCCAACAAAGTGGCCCTTGATCTTTTCGTCTTCCGCCGCTCTCACAATATCGTTCCAAAGCTGGCGACACTGCTTTATCGTCCAGCTATATTTTCGCTGATAAATCGGGATGATGAATTGTTTTGTGCCTTGCATAAATTTCAATAAATTGGTTTCTACCGCCTTCACTTGACCCTCTCCTCATAAAAGAATTCCTTTCAATCATTTTACGACGACCTGAGTACCTCTTCCAAGTCTTTGAAACTCCATGGTTTGGATCACTGTTTTTGTGGTCGAAGGTATCAGGTGCGGGTATGCCTGCTGGACGGTTGCGATATTAGATCTGCTTCCCTGAAAACAACCGAAAGATGGTCGCATTGGATTACGTTTGGGTTATTTTTCCCACGCCTTTCTCCAGATGGTGTTGTGTTCCAAACAAAATAGGGTTGATTTAAGAACTTCAAGGAAACGAATTATAGCAAAAAATATATAATTCTTGTTGTTTTTATATTTCTTATTTGGTAAGATAAAAACAAACGAAAGGAGAGATCAACTTGAGCCGATCCTATACCTATTTCTACTTTGACTTGAAACTCAAATCACCGAGTGAAACCGCTCTTGAAACAGGATTGGATCGCTATGCGGAAGACACCTATATGGCGGCTGAGTTTTTTAATCAACGTTTTCAGGGGATCAAGAAAATCACCATCCTTGAAGTAGAGGGGATTGCGGTTCGTTTAATGCTTGTCTATGAACGAAGCACTCCTGAAAAAGTAACCGCAAAAGAATTAACCGTTTTTAGCCGATACCTATACAATGAACGGGGTTGGGACAAGTTTACAAAAGAGCCGACAAAACTGTTTATCCCCACTAAAATTGTCCCTATGGAATGGCATGAAGCTCATTTTACCATTACTGCAGATTTTGAAAGAGATCCCGACGATGAACTAATTCAACGATATCCTTCTCTTTGGCCAGACTGGGCAGATTTCGGTTTTGAACCAGAAGATGACGTAGTGGTTAGTTGCGAGGAAGATGATGATCTTTCTTCATACGAAGAGGAATTGTCGGATGAACAATTGATCGCCGTCTTGAACAGTATCCTGGCGACACAAAACATGGGTTCCCACAAAGCAAAAGAAGCAAAGAAATCCGTCATTAAACAAATCAAAAAACTGATCACACCATGGGCCATTTATGGTTAACGATGGGAGGAGAAATGAATAATGCCCGCTGAAGCATCTTTGCAAGAATTGCAGTTGGTTTATTCTGTAATTCAATCCATGAAGGAGAGCCATCCACAGTTTTATGACAAATTGCTTATCCTGCTATACAAAACCGAGCGTTATAAAATTCCTTTCGGTTATTTATGTCAACAGATTAGGGGCGTAGAAATCAAGGAACGCTATTTGAACGGAATTCGACATCAAAGCAAACTCACGGAGATTCATCAAGACCTCTTTGTTTTAAAAACGGAATACTATGAAGGCTATCAACATTTTTCAAATCTCCTACATAAGCATAACTGGACGGGTTATAATAACATTTGTCGGATGATCCTTGGAGAAACGCCAGAGGATTTAAAGAAGGGAAAATGCGGATGAGTGAAAAATCAGTTTTATCAACGGGATAACGGTAAGAAAAAGAGGAGGAAATGTTGCCTCCTCTTTACGCTTCACGCCATGTATTCATTAAAGTTCGATCATCTTCAACAAATCCTGCTCAACAGCCACCTTCACAACTTTTTCCTTGATCAATCTTACAGCACCTTTCGATCGTTCTCCCAGACTCGTGCCCTCCGTGATGAAATCGTTGATTTCTTTAAAATATCCGATGATCTCGTTCGCATCGGAATTATCGTTGACATTCAACTCGTCGAGCAACCCAATTTCTTTATGAATAAATGCTTTCGCTTCGGTTGTGAAAGGTTTTTCCCTATAGCCGTCAACATAACGTGCTAATGAGAATGCCTTTTGTAGAGTTTTTCCTAGAACCTCACTAGCCCTCTCCAAGATCATCGCTTGTGAGAACGAATGGTGCTCTATCCAGACTGATTTTGAAACTGTCTCGGAACTGGGTTTTGGAAGGAATCCTCTTTTTTATTTTGTTCCATTCTTCTTCATTGCATCCCGTTACATTGCAGTACAAGGAACGAAACTCTTCAACCATGTTATCGTACTGGTCAACAAGTTCATCCCTTAATCCATAGAACTTTTGTTCATACTGCTTAAATGCGATCAAAAAATCCTCATACATGGCTTTCGTCATACTGACGACGCGGTGAGCAATCACTTCTTCCCTGTCTTCATCTTCTTGAGATTCAACTGCCCCCCTGCTTTCAAAATCAGTTATGATTTGTTCTGCAAGCCGATTTAGTATCTCCCTCTTGGATTTCGGAATGACATACATCGGATCAAGTTCTATATGACCGTCCAATTTCTTAAGCATTTTTTGATCAATGCCCAGCTTTGAAGGGTCGTTGATCGGAATTGCCATAGGGTTTCTCTCCATGCGAAGTGATGCCAGCACCAGTTCTTTTGCCATCTTTTTCTCCTCCTGATTCGCAATCAAAAGTTGAACGTAATCGCTCTCCATTTCAAATATCGACGTTTTATTATAGATTTCTTAAGTGCCAATATTCTTGACAGCCAGGAGCGTAATGGGGGAAGGGTTCGCTAAAACAACAAAATTAGGACACTACCCCTTCGTCCAATGAAATTCCAGGATCGTTGTCATTTATCCGCAATTCAGTTCGAAAAAAACTCAGGAAACTCATTTCGAATAAGTTGAAAACATTCGTCGCACACGACATAATGCCTATCCCCCGCTCCGACAAACTTAGCCCTCAACTGATAATTCACATTCGGTTTTAACTCCGCAGGCAAAAAACTGGTACTGCAAGAGCCGCAACAACCATGAAATTTCAAGTAGCATTCCATACAAAGCAGACCGATGTCGTGAATCATGTGCGAAAACAGCATTTGCGAGCGTTGTGAACAAAACGAGCAAGTCATCATATTCCTCATCTCCATTCATTGTTTTTTTAAAAGCAAAAAACCGCAGACGAACCCTATGGGTTATCTGCGGTGCTTCCGCTTTCACAACAATCGTTTTTATGCAATTCTGACCATTATTTTACATGACAATGCCTCAACGGTCAATGAATGGTTTGCTTGCCGATTAATCTTCCCACAACTGTTCCATTAGCCCTTTAATCCTTTCTACCCTGTCTTTCGTCTCCATTTCATCCGTTATCCACTTTCCGTTTTTCAAAACCACGCAATCGCCTGCCTTCACCTTTGCATCAACGTCATCCCTCGGGATGTCTTTTGTAATCCCATCAATTTCAATAACCACGAAGTTTCCCTCAAAACGGTCAACGATGCCTTTCAACACGATCCCCCTTTCCTCATTCGCAAGCCACGCCATCGCCGTCTCTGTCGAGTTTTCGGCTGTAGCCAGGATCGCCGCGATATAGCGGTGCTTTTCCCGCTTGCCGCACTTCCGTGCAATTTTTATAAACCACGGTTTCTGTCGTTTCTTTTGCCTGTGTTGCCTGTGTTCCCTGTTTTTCCCGTGTTTCCTCCTGCGTTCGGCTCGCGGCAGTTGCTTCTTCCTTGCCATCTTTCGTGTGGCTTGCCTTGATGTTCTTTCCATCCGTAACAAACACAATGTCCCCATGCAAATCGTTCCTGTAAACCTTAACGCCTCTCTTATTTAGCCGCTCCAAGATCTCAGGAGCGGGATGCCCATAATTATTTTCCCCCACCTGAATAACCCCGTAAGACGGCTGTACGGCATCAAGAAACGCCTCTGTCGTCGATGACTTGGAGCCATGGTGGGCGACTAAAAGGACATCCGATTTTAAATCCACTTTGGAATTTATCATATCGTGTTCGGATTTGGATTCCGCATCGCCCGTAAACAGGAATGATATTTCTCCAAACGTTAGTTTTAGCACAGCACTCATGTCATTATCATCATTGTACTCTCTTACAGGTGCAATCATTTGCACTTTGGCGTCTGGCTCCCAATCCAGGGTGACTCCCGCCTTCGCGGTGGAAACCTTTAGCCCTTTTCGTTGTATTGCCAGCAAGACATCCTCAAAGGTTTTCGTGTTCGATTGCACTTTGGGCATATAGATTTTGCCGATTTCGAAGTTATCGATTACCGCGTCCAATCCGCCAATATGATCCGCATCAGGATGAGTTCCAACGAGGATATCGATTTTTTGAATGCCGTTTTTCCGCAAATAAGCAACGATTTCTTCCTCTTGGATGTTGTTCCCCGCATCAATCAGAATGGTTTTCCCTGATGAACCGATGAGTAACTGGGAAGCTCCCTGACCCACATCAATGAAATGCACTTGCAATTCGCCGCGTACGTCATTGTTTTGCTGGGTTGTTGCTTGAACCTGGGACGTTGCTGTCACCTGGTGGTTGTCCTGAATATTCTCATGTTGGGTTTCAACGACCGCACTTGCCTGCGTTGCCTGATTCGTATTTTGTGTCACATGTTCCTGGCTTTCCTGATTCGTCTCAGCGGATGTGCATCCTGCAAAAATCAATACTGACAGGAGAATTGTCCAAATAAGCCCTGTGATCCGATACTTCATTCCCTTTTCCCCTTTTTCCATCCATTCTGTAAACGTTATTTCAACTTTTCAGGATGCTTCACTTTTATGGATACAACCTCTCCGCAATCAAGACAAACCGTGTAAATTTTCTCTGAACCTATGGCCATTTTTTTATTGATCGGTCGCAGGTTCACATAATCCGTAGCTTGGACAAATGAAGTGCCTCCGCAATTTCGGCAACTCTCTTTCACAGTCATTCATGTCATCCCCTCAGCGAATATTTTCCATTCAGTCCTTCAATCCCAGTATACCACCGTTCAAAAGAAAAAGAGGAGTCCGCAATCACTCCTCTTCGCCTTTTATTCATCTTCCTGATGTTAACCGTTCGATTCGTTCTTCAATCTCGTCCCGCACGCGGCGGAACACCGCCAGTTTTTCTTCCTCCGTACCAGTCGCCTTGGCGGGGTCGTCAAAGCCCCAATGCCAGCGTGTCACGTGCGGAGGTGTCATCGGGCATCGGTCGTTGGCGTCCCCGCAGAGCGTAATCACATAATTCGCCTTGTTTAACAGCTCGGGATCGATCACATCAGAAGTCTGGCTGGAAATGTCAATGCCCACCTCCCGCATCACTTGAACCGCATACGGATTGAGACCGTGGGCCTCGATTCCAGCACTGTACACGTCAAAACGGTCGCCGAGATATTTTTTCCCGAATCCTTCCGCCATTTGACTGCGGCAGGAATTGCCTGTGCAAAGGAAATAGATGATCGGTTTCTCCGCCATTTTGTCAGCCTCCTTGAGTTAAAAAAATTTGCGTTGGAAATAGAGTGACAGCTTTACCAGAGCCAGCATCACGGGCACTTCCACCAATGGACCGATGACCGCCACAAACGCTGCCCCCGAATGAATGCCGAACACGCCGACCGCCACCGCAATCGCCAGTTCAAAATTGTTGCTTGCGGCGGTAAAGGAAAGTGTCGTGCAGACGGGGTAGCCTGCTCCCGCTTTTTTGCTGAGC
The DNA here is from genome assembly GCF_021608135.1 of Microaerobacter geothermalis. Lineage (NCBI taxonomy): Bacteria > Bacillati > Bacillota > Bacilli > Caryophanales > Bacillaceae > Microaerobacter > Microaerobacter geothermalis. The sequence goes on along the minus strand of NZ_JAKIHL010000016.1, from coordinate 17,677 downwards.
AGAAACGACACCACAAACATGACGACAAAGTAGATGAGAAGCGGGATCGCGACCCTGAGCACATCCATGGGAAGTTCAAGGATGACTTCCCCTTTGAGGGAGAACATGACTACAATGGTGAACAGCAGGGCGACCAAGGTCAGCGGGCTGATCTTTGGAATGAATACCCGCTCGTACCATGCTTTCCCCTTGGTTTTCACCAGTGCATATCGGGTGATCATCCCCGCAAGGAAGGGAATGCCCAGGTAGATAAACACGCTTTTGGCGACCTCGGCCATCGTGATCTCGATGACCACGCTTTCCAATCCGAGCCACTGCGGCAAAATCGTGACGAACACGAATGCGTAGAACGAATAAAACAAAACCTGAAAGATGGAATTGAACGCCACCAAGCCCGCCGCGTACTCAGTGTCCCCCTTGGAAAGATCGTTCCAGACGATGACCATAGCGATGCAACGGGCAAGACCGATCAGAATCAAGCCGACCATGTACTCGGGATAGCCCCGCAAGAAAATGATTGCCAACACGAACATGAGGAGCGGCCCGATGACCCAGTTCTGCACCAGGGACAAGCCCAGCACTTTCACGTTGCGGAACACATGGCCCAGTTCCTCGTATCGCACTTTCGCCAGCGGCGGATACATCATCAGGATCAACCCGATGGCAATGGGAATGGAGGTGGTGCCGACCTGTAAAGCATTCAAGTTGTCCACCATGTTGGGAAACAGGTAACCGCAACCGATGCCAACGACCATGGCCAGAAAAATCCACACCGTCAAATACCGATCCAGAAACGAAAGACTTTTGATGTTTTGTCTGCTCATGCGATGCTCTCCTTCTTATTCACAGCAAACATGGACCAACAGTCCCTGTTGTTCAAGCTCTTTCAATTCATCCGACATGTCGGGTAACTGCCGCAATGCCAATCCAACCTGTTCAAGAACTTCACGGTTCAGCGAGTAAAACACCCACTGCCCTTTGCGGCTCTCCTTGACCAACCCCGCTGTTTTCAATCGCCTCAAATGTTTGGAAACCGCAGGTTGGGAGATCTTAAACACAGGAACAAATTCGCATACGCAATAATCCCGATGCTGTAGTATGGCCAACATTTTCAAACGGGTGGGATCGGCCAATGCTTTCAACATTTCTGCCAATTTTTCGATGTCCACATCCCTTCACCTTCCTTCATAATAAATTTACCATATAACTATATGATTATGCAAAATAAACTTGTTTGGAAATGCGAATTGTTCCCTTCGGATCAAGACCGCGGACCCCACAACATGACGGAAACTCCCGCCAGGCAAATCACCGCTCCGATCCAGTCGTAGAGATCGGGCGTTTTCCTGTCCACGAACCATCCCCAGAAGACCGCCAAAATAATAAAGACCCCGCCGTAGGCGGCATATACTCGGCCAAAGTTCGGGAAGCTTTGCATGGTGGGAATGATCCCGTACAGTACAAGGATTATCCCTCCCAGCACGCCGACCCAGAGGGGCTTGGATTCCCTCAGCCACAGCCAGACCAGGTACCCGCCCCCGATTTCCGCCAATCCTGCCGCCAGAAACAAAACCATCGCCTTTGCCATCGTTCCCCCCCCTTTGCTATCACGACCGCTTAAATTTCAACAGGTCACTTCCCGTTCACCTGTCGGATAAACGCCGCCACGTTCCCCATGCAACAAGCCCCCTGGGGGTTGTTCACTTCACAACCGCAACGCCCCGCCTTGACATGGGCTTTGATTTCCTGAAGCGGCTCTCCTCCGTTCCTCACGGCTTGTTCGATGCGTTCCCGCGTCCAGTCAAAACAGTAACAAACGGGGACATCCATGTCCGAATCCTTTTGAAACACGGGCACTTTCAAGTCTCCCGCGGCAAAGGTCAGCGAACCGTCCCACGCAAAATAGACCGTTTCGCAGGACGGGTTCGGGCAAAAGGCGTAATCACGGTCAGGTTCAAGCATCGCCAAAGCCGCAGGTTTTAGCAATGACTTGAGCGTGATTAGCGGCACACGTCTTCCGTTTTGTCCGCAGTTCGGGCAATTCGTTTTGTTTGTTCCTTCTCGGTTCGTCAGAGCACAACAGTCCATGTTGACCATGCCTTTCGTAAGGTTTTCATTTTTTCCGATGGTCAATACCATTTATTATTTTACCCATGTATCACGTGCTTTGGCGTTCAGAAATGACCGACATAAAAGTCAATTTTTTGGATAAAACTTCTAAAACATCTGAAACGTAATTTTTTGCGACTCAGCCTTTGGTATAGTTTTCATATTGCTCGCCCCTCTTTCGTTATATATTCATCAACTGGTGACAAAAACATAGAAAACTGCATTCCGAGTTTGCTACTCTTGGTAGCTATTGAAATAGATCTTCTAAAATTCGAAATCGGTAAAGTAAAGAGTTGAAGATGCCTGATATTCTTAGCAACTAAATCTGGAACAATAGCTATTCCCATCCCAGCCATTACATAACCATATATAAAATCGCCAAAAACAACCTCACTAACGATGTTAGGCTTGTATCCAAGCAACTCCATTTGTGAAATAATATGCTCCCTTGTATCACATGGAGCTTGATGAACAATTAGCGGTTCCTTGCAGAGTTCAGCAAGTTCTACCGTTTTTTTTGATCGAAATCGATTGTCTAAAGGAAATACAGCACAGTAAGATTCCGTAAACAATTCACAACTCCACAACGACTCATCTGTATAAAATGTATTTACAAAAGCTACATCAAGTCTTCCTTCTTGTAATGATTGTATGAGTTCCCTAGAAGTGTTTTGAATCATTAAAGTATAAGGTCGATTTAATGCTTGAAGTTCCTTTATTTTTGAAGGCAAGAAGTAGGTAGCTAGACTTGGAAGACTTCCTATCGCTATGGGATTATTTCTGCAATATTGACGTAATTCTTGACGAATCGCAGTTAGATCAGAAATAACTGGCATTATTCTAGTGTAGAAGCGTTCGCCTGCTTCGGTAAGTTCGATTCCACCAGACGTTCTATAAAACAATTGTACACCCAGATCATTTTCCAGATTACGAATATGTTTACTTAATGCTGGTTGAGAAAGATTAATGGCTTTTGATGCTTTGGAAAAACTTTTTAACTTAGCGGCTGCAGCAAAACTATTTAACCATTCCATATTCATTTCTTTAATCCCTCTTCTTTATAACGATATGTTATGGACATATAGAATAATGGTTGTTCTTTATATGTCGAATATATGGTATTTTATCAAGAGATTAGCCCCTTCATTATCATAACATAATATTATAGCAACTTGTCTAATATAAGGTTTTGTTCATACTATGTATCCAAACATAAACCAGATCGAAGTAAAAAGGTAAAAGGTGAATATCCATGAAGAAAGTTATAATTCTTACAATAGGCATGTTTGGTCTTGGATTTGATGCCTATGTTGTAGCAGGTTTGTTGCCTGAAATTGGTGCAACATTTAACATAAATGATTCACATACTGGACAAGCAGTCAGCGTTTTTACTCTTTGTTATGCACTAGCAGCTCCGATATTTGCAACATTGCTAGCTGGAAAATCCATTCGCAATATTTTAGTTTTTGCACTTGGTGTATTCTCTTTGGCAAATGGAGCTAGTGCTATAGCCCCTAATTTTTCATTGTTTCTTATTTCACGTGCAATGGCAGGAATGGGAGCTGGGCTTTTTTCTCCCTTGGTCTCTGTTGCTGCAGCATCCCTCGTTTCCGAACAAAAACGTGGACGTGCTCTAGGTATGACACTGGGAGGTATGAGTATGGGGACTGTTGTAGGGGTTCCACTTGGTTTAATAATCGCTGAACAAATAGGATGGCAGGGAACTCTTTGGTTAGTCGCCATAAATGGTTTTATAGCCATGGTTGGGATCATTATTTTATTTCCTAACATCCCAGCTGAAGCCCCGCCATCAATATGTCAACGTATTGCAATGATGACTAATAAACGTGTTTTAGCAATCGTTGGAATCACATTTGTAACTAGCACTGCCAGTTTAGGCCTCTATACGTATATTGCATTAATTTTACAGAGCCTTGAAGATGTTAAAAATATAACCTTATATTTATGGGCATGGGGGATTGGTGGTGTTGTGGGAAGTTTTTCAATCGGGACTCTAATTGATCGAACAAAACGTCCTGCATTGCTCATGGCTGGTATCTTGGCAATAATGGCATTAGCAATGTTTAGTCTACCATCTACACTAAGATATCCTGTGTTACCGTTTCTACCTATTTTCTTTTGGGGAGCAATGGGCTGGGCTTCTCAACCACCACAACAACATGCACTGCTCCTCTCACAACGTGATCACGCTGAAACTGTAGTTGCATTAAACAGCTCTGCAAATTATTTAGGCAGTGCAGTGGGCTCAATGATTGGAGGTTTTGCACTGTTCGCAGGTTTAAGACCTTCTCAACTTCCTTTTGCTGCTGGTTGCCTTGTATTAGTAGCATTTTTCGGACAGTTAATGCTAATGCTAACAAAGAAAAAGGAAAGTAAAACGAGTCATATTGATGACTAAAGAGCGAGGTCGTCTTCCATTTTTCCCGCAGTTCGGGCAACTCGTTTTCATCGTTTCCTCAATTCCCGTTGGGGAAATTCGAGGATGAAATAATACTTTTTCTTTCATAAGTGTTTCAGTAATGGCCTTTAAATCACGCTCATCTACAATGCATGTAAACATTCACTTCGCCCGTTATTTATTTTTTGACCATTTTATATACTTTTGTTGTACCCTACTTTCTTACACATTTTATATCACATGCCAGGCATTGAAATTGAAATGTACTTCGTGCTATTCCATGCTTTTCAGAACTTCCTTTCCCCTGCCCCTCTAAGCAAACAAAACGAACTGAACGTCAACATCCCATTTTGATTTCCCTACTATGTCAAGAGACAATAATTCATGTCCATCCCACTCAAGCCCCACCAAAGCCTCCAATCCCTTGCCGCACAAAGGGTTTCAGGTTTTGAGGAGCCAGTTGGTACAAAATACCAGGAAAATAAAAAGTGTCCGCCAAATTGGAAGAAATTAGTCGAAAGGGCGGCAGGGAGCACGAAAATGGAACGTTGGGAAATGTCCAGGGAAATAATTTGAGTGAACAAATGGAGAAGCTCAATCGGTATATAGCGGGAGGGGGTATATTGGGAAACTGCTTGATAAATCAGACGCCGTTCCTATCCCCTCTCCCCTGTACCTGCTCAAAAAAGAGAAAGCCGAACAGGCGATCGGGTAAGAGCCCTAACACCGCTCGGCTTCTTGGACATGATTTATTGTCCCTGGACAGATTTTATTACCCCAGGACGGGATTTATTTGATATTAACAACAACCGCTATATAATCTTTTCCCCTACTCCACTGTTACACTCTTGGCCAGGTTCCGTGGTTTATCCACGTCATTTCCTCTGGCGAGGGATGTGTAGTAGGCAAGGAGTTGTAATGGAATGACGGATAAGGCTGGAGAGAGCAAGGGATGAGTTCTGGGAATGGTGATTACCTGATCAACGGATTTGCCAATTTCCGTGTTGTCTTCGTAGGCAATTCCCAATACCTTGGCTCCTCTGGCCTTTACTTCTGTGATATTGCTTACGGTTTTATCCAATAGGGATTCCTGGGTGGCCAGGGCAATGACCGGTATGTTTTCCTCAATAAGAGCCAATGTCCCGTGCTTTAATTCTCCGGCGGCATAGGCTTCTGAGTGAATATAGGAGATTTCTTTCAGCTTCAGGGAGCCTTCCAAAGAAACAGCATAATCCAAACCGCGCCCAATGAAGAAAAGGTGCTCCTTTTCTTTGATTCCTTCGGCAAATTGCTTGATTTCTTCTGTGTTTGCCAATATTTGCTCGGCTTTCTCCGGCAGTTTCACTAACTCTTCCACCAGCTGCTGGAGCAAGGCGGAGTCTTGAGTCCCCAGTTCCTGTGCCAGGTAAATGGCGAACAAATACAAGGCAATCAGTTGGGATGTATAAGCCTTGGTTGAGGCTACGGCAATTTCCGGTCCGGCCCAGGTATAAATCACCTGATCAGCTTCTCTGGCTACGGAGCTGCCCACCACGTTGGTGATGGCAAATACCTTCGCCCCCAAACGCTGGCTTTCACGAAGGGCAGCCAGAGTATCCGCCGTTTCACCGGACTGGCTGATCACCATTACCATAGTCCGTTCATTGATAATCGGATTCTTGTATCTATACTCGGAAGCCACTTCCACCTCTACTGGAATGCGAAGCAATTGCTCTATAATATTCTTGCCTATTAATCCCGCATGATAGGCCGTTCCACAGGCCACAATGTACAAGCGGTCAACCTGTTGGATCTCGTCTTTGGTTAGCTGAAGCTCCGGAAACACCACTTTGCCCGACTGGGAATCAATGCGGCTTCCCATGGTATTGCGAAATGCCTTGGGCTGTTCATAGATTTCCTTTAACATAAAGTGGTCATATCCGCCTTTTTCGGCTGTTTCAATATCCCAATCGACCTTTAACGGCTCCCTTTGCAAATTCTCTCCCGTCAAGGTAGTGACTTGAACAGAATCCTGAGTTAAGATGGCCATTTCTCCATCATTAAGTATGATCACATCTCGAGTATGTTCAAGGATGGCAGGAATGTCTGATGCGAGGAAGTTTTCCCCTTTTCCCAAGCCAATGATGAGCGGGCTGGCTAAACGGACCGCCACCAATTTATCCGGTTCATTCTTGTAGATGATTCCCAAGGCATAGGCGCCGGACATTTTAGCGACCGCCTTTCTTACGGTAGAGATCAAATCTCCGTCAAAAAGATCAGACAAAAGATGGGCGATCACTTCCGTATCTGTTTCGGAAACAAATTGATGTCCCTTCTGAATTAATTCTTCTTTCAAAGTTAAATAGTTTTCAATAATCCCATTGTGAACCACGACAAAATTGCCGCTTTGTTCCGTATGGGGATGGGCATTCTCATCCGATGGTTTGCCGTGGGTGGCCCATCGGGTATGGCCGATTCCCAGATTTCCTTCCAGCGGTTCAGCCATCAATTTCTCTTCCAATACGGCCAAACGTCCCTTTGCTTTTTTCACTTGAATGGACCCGTTTAATACAGAGATTCCCGCCGAATCATACCCTCTGTACTCCAGTTTCTTTAGCCCCTCAACCAAAATGGATGGAGCCTGTTTCGGGCCAATATATCCTACAATACCGCACATATTCTTGTTTTCCCCCTCAAGTTGGACAGGGGGTGAATTTCCTTCCGTCCTGCGGGGGATTCACCCCCCGTCATTCCATGTTTAGTTTGGGCCATCCTCTAGATGTTTGTTCACCAAGTCGCCTTGATGGTTTTCACCCGGAGGGCACAGTGCTGGGTCCCAGGGCACCGGGAGGCATCCGCCGAATCCTTCGATAACCTCCAACCTCGTCAACTGCCTTCTGCAGTCCTGGCGCTTTATTAAGTAAATATTCTCACGGCCCTCCTTTCCCTTCTTGAATGGATACACATGTACTTTACCATATTTACAGAGAACAGACAATTGACATTCGTACCCCATGTTGCCTTCTTTGGTATTCATATGCAAAAAACCGGCGGATGGTGTGCCGGTTTTTATCTGTGGATGTGATACCTTGTGGCGAGTAGTTTACGACAATTCTTCTTTGATCACTTGAGCCAAGTGATCCAAATATGCAGTGATGACCGCTTCATCGGGGCCTTCAGCCATGAGCCGGATTATCGATTCTGTTCCGGAAGGTCTGACCAGTAATCGTCCTTCATCGGATAACAGGGATTCGATCTTTCCGATTTCTTCCTGAATCCGCGGATTGACATCCCAGCCCTTTTTCTCCTTGACGGGAACATTCACCAATTTCTGAGGGTACTTTGTCATTTCTTTAGCCAAAGAAGAGAGGGCTTTTCCTTTATCCGTCATCACCTGAATCAACTGAAGTGCCGTTAGCATCCCGTCACCAGTAGTATTATGCTGTAGGAAAATAATATGTCCCGATTGTTCTCCGCCAAGGACATAATCATTCTTGCGCATCTCTTCCACCACATAGCGGTCTCCCACAGAGGTATAGACCGTGTGAATTCCGTGTTCTTCCATTTTCTTGCGGAATCCAATGTTGCTCATCACGGTGGAGACCACGGTCTGGTTCTTTAATTTCCCTTTTTCTTTCAGCCATGTTCCGCATATATACAAAATATGATCCCCGTCAATCAGATTTCCCTTTTCATCCACAGCAATCAAGCGGTCCGCATCTCCGTCAAAAGCCAGCCCGATATCTGCTTTTCTGCTCAACACCTCTTCCCTGAGATTTTCAGGATGGGTTGAACCGCAGTTCTGATTAATATTGGTGCCGTTGGGATTGGCATATAGGGTTGTTACTTTGGCTCCAAGATCGGCAAACAGTTTGGGGGCCCAACTGGATGCTGCACCATTGGCACAATCCAGCACAATATGAAGATCTGAAAAGGTTTCTTTCACGGTACTTTTTAAATATTGGATATACTTTTGGCCGCCTTCAAAAAAGTCCATGACTTGGCCCACTTTTTCCCCTGTTGGCCTGGGAAGGTTGTCAGCTTCCAAATCAATATACGATTCGATTTGCTGCTCCATGTCATCGCCTAGTTTAAAACCGTCTGCACCAAAAAATTTGATCCCGTTATCCTGAACAGGATTATGGGATGCAGAAATCATGATCCCGGCATCGGCTCCCATTGCCTTTGTGAGATAAGCCACCCCAGGAGTCGTGATGACTCCCAGCCTTAAGACTTCCACGCCAATAGAAAGAAGTCCAGCCATCAGAGCCCCTTCCAGCAACTGACCAGAAATCCGCGTATCTCTACCGATCAATACCTTTGGGTGCTCTTTTTGCCTGGTCAAAGCATATCCGCCGCAACGTCCAATTTTAAAGGCCAGCTCAGGTGTTAACTCTAGATTGGCAATTCCCCTAACTCCGTCTGTACCAAAATACTTACCCATATAATCCTCCTCATTCCACCATTAGAAAAACTTGGCTTATCGCCAAGTCCTTAATAGCGAAAGCCTTAGTTTTTCTTATACTTTATTCTTCTTAAAGAAGTTAAACTTTCTTAAATGTATAAAAAGTGTCTATTATCATGTATACGGTTCTGTCTATTGATTCGTTACTGATCCCCCGCATCAGCTGAATCAGTTTGTGTTACTGGCTGTTCCGGCTGTTTTTCAGGATTTTGCTCTGTTCCTGACTGCCTGTTTTGTTCAGAAATCATGACGGTTACTTTTTGCAGATCCATATTCTTGACCTCAACAAAATTCGGCAGATTAAAGGTAATCGGAATGTCATACGTTCCTGGCAGCATATTGCTAACATCAACAAAGGCCTGGATATCTTCCTTTTCCACATCCTTTAGTAACTCTTTTGCTCCCAGTAAGGTGACATCTATTTGATCCATTTCCGGATTTGCGAGGGATACATTCATATCTTCCCTTTTTCCGTTAATGGAAAGGGGAATGCCTTTAATCAGCTTTTCCTCAGTTGGAACTATTTTAACAAGGATCTCAATAAAATCAGGTTCTATTTTTGTCACTCCATCCATCATTGGAATTTTAAGCTGCAGAAACCGATCAGATGTATACCCAGTTAAATCGATCTGTGGTCCCGGATAGTAATCAATAGACTTTAATACATTTAAGGGTCCAAAAACCGCGATTTCTTCAAAACTTGGCTTTATGGATTGTACGCTGTATCCTGAAGCCGGACGATTGATAACATCCAGCTTAATCGGTATCGTAATAAAAGGGCTGGTGATAGGGACCGTTACATCAGCCACGGCCGGATTTACATCCACCTTCAATTCGTTCCCTTGTGCATCCAAGACCTTTAATGGTACCGTTTTTGTAATTGGGCCATTCACACCGTCCACATTTACGACCGCTTTGACCAGTGCAACTTTTTCCAATTGGCTTTCCGGTGCCATGACCAAGGCTCTAATCGGTTTTACGATGGCCTGGCCAGGAATATATCCCTCCTGAGTACTTCCGATTAATTCAACGGTGATTGGCATTTCCTTTCGCTGCTTCTCCTCTATGGTGACGGAAACGGTGCCAGGGACGATTTGAACTTTCACTCCTTCGGGAAAACCACTGTAGCTGACGGGCACATCAAAGGTTCCGGAACCCAGTTGGGTCACATCGATAAACACCTGATATTTCCCAGCCATAATTTGTTGTTGGTTTAGCAACGATTTTTTCCCCTGCAAAATCACGTCAACTGAATCCGGTTTGTTGACAATGGAAAACCGGTCTTTATCATATTTCACGCCCAAATTAACGGCTTTGATTGTGGTAGATGTTTCCTGTGGTGTAGGAGGTTCTGATGCAGCAGGCGGTTTCTCCAGGTTTACCACCATCCAAAGCATAACTGCCAAAAGTAACGAAACCACTTTGACAAATGTATTACTTTTCAGCCATTTATCCATGACGACTACCCTTTCTATACCATGGTCCGTTTGAGGGCTTTACCGCAGGCTTTAATTCTTTAACTAACCATTCTTCTAATTGAGTATCTGAAATATTTCGTTCCATCTCCCCATTTTTAGCAATTGAAACTTGTCCCGTTTCTTCCGAAACAATGACACTAAGACTATCAGACACTTCTGTGATTCCTATTCCTGCCCGGTGCCTTGTCCCCAATTCCTTGTTGATAAACGGATTTTCAGATAAAGGTAAATAGCAGCTGGCAGCCATGACAGCGTCCTTCCTGAGAATGACCGCCCCGTCATGCAACGGGGTATTGGGAATAAAGATATTGATTAGTAGTTCAGAGCTAACTTTCCCATTGATTTCAATTCCCGTTTCGATATAATCATTGATCCCCGTATCCCTTTCAATGACAATCAAGGCACCAATTCTTCGCTTCTCCATGTATTGGACCGCTTTAACAATTTCATGGACGATATCCTCCACTTCATCGTCTTCCTGGTGGGAGCTTAGGCTAAAAATGCGGTTCCTTCCCAGACGTTCCAATGCTCTTCTCAGTTCAGGCTGAAATATAATCAAAATGGCGAAAACTCCATAGGTAAATGCTTGAGACATGAGCCATTGGAGGGTATTTAATTGAAAATAAATACTGAGAAGCCATACAATCACGATGACCGTGATTCCCTTTAATAGCTGAATGGCCCTGGTTCCGCGTATAAATAAAATAAATTTATAAATAATGTAGGTGACAATTAGTATATCAACTACGTCCCCTAAATACTGGACAACATTCCTTAGGGAATCCATTCATCGTTCCTCCATTTTATCCGCTCTTACACGATAGTATCTGCTATCCATTAATTCGTCAATCCACCATTGATTTCCTGCTTCATTCTTTCCCTTTTACCCAGTTCCATCCCTTTTCCCATTGAAAACTCAGCCATTCAAAAAACTCGTCAATCTCCTTCGTTTGTCCGGTGATGTATGCGGTAGATGCCAGGTATACCTTACCATCGATAGCGACGACATTCCCTTCTACCCGACCCCTTACTTCAATATCCCCATTTTTTACGATCAAGTCTCCCGAAACAACTTCCCCTTCAGGTACAATAATTTTCTCATGATTAATAATCAGCTGCTGTGGCTTTGGGGATGAAAAGGAGAATCCTTCCTGGTCAGCATTCCAGGCAGATACGATACTACCTAGCATTAAGATCAGGAAAAGAGAAGCCGCTGTGACAAAAGGATGGTTTCTAAACCAGCGTCCAATTCTTTTGCTCTTATGTTCTACCGGCAATTTCTCCAAAACTTTCGCGGTAAATTGTGGGGAAATCGTCATCGGTGATAGGTTATACAAGAGAGCCTCGGTTTTTTCCAATTCTTTTAAATGCCTGGCGCAGTCTTTACATTCCTTTATGTGCTCTCTTAGCTTGCGAAGAGATGATGCTTGGATCTCCTTATCCAAATAATCATGTATCAATTTTCGTGAAGTGGAACAATCCATATCAATCCGTCCTCTCAATAACGATGTCAGACATGTTGAAGTTTTTTCCGCAAAGCTTCTCTTCCCCGATGAATCCGGGTTTTCACTGTAGGAACAGGTATGTCTAGAATTTCGCTAATCTCTTGTATAGACAAATCATTGACATATCTTAAGATAATCACATTTTTATACTTGGGCGGCAGTTGATGAATCGCATCCTGGATGACACCCTGAAGTTCACTGGTCAGTATTTCTTCTTCTGGTCCTTTTCTCTGGTCAGAGATTTGGGAATACATATCCAGTCCATCCGTCCCTTCTACCTCTGCATCAAGAGAATAGACCTGTCTCCTCTTCCGCAAGCGGTCTATGCATAAATTCGTAGCGATCCGGTATATCCAGGTGGAAAACTTGTATCCTTCATCATATCTGGCCAAATTGGAATATACTCTAAGAAATGTTTCTTGCCCGATATCTTCAGCTTCCTGGGTATTTCCCAACATGCGGTATGCCAAATGATAGACCTTATCTTTATATATATCCACAAGCTCAGCGAATGCTTGCCTGTCTCCTTTTTTTGCTAACTGAGCCAATCTTTTTTCTACAAATTCCATGTGTCAACCCTCTCCATCAGAGGTTATTTATAATACGGGGGAGCTAATAAAAGGTTTCACTATTTTCATACGGTTATTGTCACTATAAAAAAAGCTGCAGGTTATGCAGCTTTAAGTTTATCATAAAATAAGTTGTATTGAAGTTAAAGAAGTTTTTCACCAAAGGCAGAACCAATCAAGGCGACAGCCACTTTAGCCGTGTTATTTTGAATATCCAATATAGGATTTACCTCTACAAACTCAGCGGAGGTCATGACTTGAGCCTCAGCCAATATTTCCATAGCTAAATGACTTTCTCGATAGGTAATTCCACCAATAACCGGAGTTCCAACTCCAGGTGCATCATGGGGATCCAGTCCATCCAAATCCAGACTTAAATGAACCCCATCGGTTCCGTTCGTAACAATCTCTAGGGTTTTTTCCATCACTTTGGTCATTCCCAATCGGTCAATTTCATGCATGGTAAACACATGGATTCCCATATCCTTGATCAGCTTTCTTTCCCCTGCATCTAAATCACGAGCCCCAATGATTACCACATTTTCAGGGTGTACTTTGGCATGATTTCCGCCAATTGAAGTGAGTACAGGATGCCCTAAACCCAAGCTGACGGCCAGAGACATTCCATGAATATTCCCTGATGGAGAGGTTTCACCGGTATTTAAATCTCCATGGGCATCAAACCAAATGACACCCAGTTTCATTTTGTGCTGACAAATACCGGCGATAGTGCCAATGGCGATACTGTGGTCTCCTCCAATCACCAAAGGAAAAGAACCATCTGCCATTACCTGTGATACAATTTTGGACAGTTCTTCATTGGCTTCAGCCACTTCTTCTAAATATTTAAGATTGTGATTTGGAACCGTTTCCAGTTTTTTGGGGCGGGGAACTGTAATATCTCCCAAGTCTTCAACTATATAACCTAAGTTGATTAATCGCTTTTCAACTCCAGCATACCGAATGGCGCTGGGACCCATATCTACTCCTCTTCGGTCAGCACCTAAATCCATCGGCACTCCAATGAGCGCTATGTTTTTCTTCAATTGCTCCACCCTCCTTATATGATATGAACAGTTTCTTTGCCAACAGTCTTATTGTATATGGTTCCCCAGCAGTGACTCAACTGAACAAACCTTTGTATATTTATAATTAAAGCCCATTATCTTCCTAAAAATCGGAAAAATAATGGGCTATAGGATCTACTCTATTTTGAGTGAATTTACTCCTGAATTATTAGAGTTTGCCACCTTCAACAACAAAATCATCAGGATTTAAGTCAGAGCCAAGTTGATCTTTTAGATATTCATCATATAGCTTGTGCATGTATTGCTCTTCCCCTAACTTCTCAAGGGTTTGATTAATCCATTCTTTTAATTCGGTATTCCCTTCTTTTACAGCGGGCGCCCATGGAGTAGGGTCCACTTGTTCATCCAGAATACGGAAACCTCCGTTATTGCGCGCCCAATAGTACAGCATTACATTATCCTGCATGTAGGCATCCCCGCGGCCATCCTTTAATGCCTGCAAGGCCTCCGTATTATTTCCTAATTTCAATAATTCTGCATCGGGAACTAGTTTCGTCATATTGATATCGCCTGTTGAACCTTTTACGACAATGACTTTTTTCCCAGCCAAATCTTTAATTGCTTGGATATCGCTATCTGCTCTTACAATAACGGCTGAAGAAGTTTTAAAATGAGGGTTGGTAAAGTCAACCACTTTTTCCCTGTCTTCTGTCACTGACATGGTAGCCAGAATGATATCCACTTTATCTGATTGGAGATAAGGAACGCGGTTTGGCCCGGTAACCGGAACAAGTTCTACTTTTGACTCGTCGCCAAACAACTCCTTGGCAAAACGCTTGGCCAGGGCCACTTCAAAACCGGTAATGTCACCTTTTTCATCTACATACCCGAAAGGCGGAAAATCTGTTTTTACTCCTATGATGAGCCTTCCTCTTTCTTTAATGGATTCAATGGTTCCTTTTCCATTTTCCCCTGCTTTTTCCTCCTGGGTTTGGCTGCTGCAGCCAACCAAAACCAAACCAAAAACGAAGCCAACCAACAAGAACCACATGGTGATTTTTTTCATATCCTTCACTTCTCTCCTCTCCAAGATTTATCTAGTTGATTTTTGAAAAGATGAATTTAATACGTCCTTTTCACTTCCAATCTTCTGGACCATTCGGACAGTGGATAACATAATAAAAAATAAAATACCAATATCATGCCATAAATGATGATAGGCTGACCCGTCCTTTGGGTAATATCCTGTCCCACCTTCATCACTTCCGTTACTCCGATCAAAACTGAGATGGACGTGGTTTTGATAATCCGAGTATACATATTCATTGTTGGGGGAATCATGCGACGAACCGCCTGTGGAACAAGAATATATTGGTATATTTGCCTCATCGTCATTCCCAGAGATTTGCCCGCTTCCTCCTGCCCCTTGGGCAATGACTGCAGTGCACCGCGGGCAATTTCTCCAATTTCCGCGATTCCCCATAACGAGAGAGCAGTCACTGCTGCTACTTTGCTAGGAACATCCATTCCAAAAAAAATAGGAAGCCCAAAGAAGAAGAAAAACATGGTAACCAGAACAGGAATGGCTCGGAAAATTTCCACGTAAGTTCTTGAAATAAAGCGAACCCATTTTACTCTAATCGTTCTGATTACCCCGAAAACGACCCCTCCAACTGTGCTGATCACCAGAGAATAGACAGCAATCAATATGGTATGAAGAAGCCCTTTCATTAATAAAGGAACAGATTGGATCAAAACATCAATCGGCGAACTGCTCACGGTTTACCCTCCTTTCCACCATGGATAGCAAGGCAGATAAAGGAAGAATTAAAAACAGGTAGGAAAGGGCCAATAGAGCAAACATCTCAAATGTCTTATAGTATGTGGCGATGATATCTGTGGCTGTATATAACAGTTCCTGTACTCCAATAGCCGAAACGATGGAAGTTTCCTTTAAAAGGAAAATAACATTCCCAATAAACGCGGCCATAGCTATCTTTAATGCCTGCGGAATCACCACAAAGCAATAAGTTTGCCATTTAGACATTCCAAGTGCCAGACCTGCTTCAATTTGCCCTCTTGGTACCGCCTCAATTCCTGATCGAAAAATTTCCGTTGTGTACCCACCGCCAAGGAAAGTCATGCCTACGATCGCTGTGGTAAATGGAGACATTTTTATACCCAATGACGGTAAGGCGAAAAACAGAAAAAATATCTGAACCAATAGGGGCGTATTACGTGAGAATTCTACATACCATCGGATGAATATCCGAATCCCCTTCCATCGAAAAAATAAAATGGTTGCGTTGATAAACCCGATAACCGTTGAAGTAATCATTACAATCAACCCAACCGCTAAAGTCATCAAAGCCCCATCTATAAAGCGAGGAATTTGATCTATCATAAAGGGTACATCAAAAGTCATCTCTTACCCCCAATATCTATCAATAAAATTATTAAACCACAAATCATATAAGATAACTATGATTTAAAACTATGAAGTATAGTATACTATATATCTGTTAATTTTCAAGTATTTTATATATAAAAAAAGTCACTAATCCTAGTGACTTACTTTCAATTACAGTTTATGGTGGAGCATAGCGGGATCGAACCGCTGACCTCTACACTGCCAGTGTAGCGCTCTCCCAGCTGAGCTAATGCCCCATATGTCTATGGAGCGGGTGATGGGAATCGAACCCACGCATTCGGCTTGGAAGGCCGATGTTCTACCATTGAACTACACCCGCAAATGATAATAAAGTTACTGATTATCCTAAATAAAAAATCCCCCTATCGAGGATCCTTTTTTATGAATGTTTCAAGTGGTGTTCCATGTCCCCTCCGCCTGTTCCAGGCTGGTTTCGAATCCCCTTGACTTAATTCCGGGGATGTTTATTCAATGATGGAGCGGAAGACGGGATTCGAACCCGCGACCCTCGCCTTGGCAAGGCGATGCTCTACCCCTGAGCCACTTCCGCGTATGGTGCGGGTGGAGGGACTTGAACCCCCACGCACGAGGCGCTAGATCCTAAGTCTAGTGCGTCTGCCAATTCCGCCACACCCGCAATTAAGATGGTGAGCCATGAAGGACTCGAACCTTCGACACCCTGATTAAAAGTCAGGTGCTCTACCAACTGAGCTAATGGCTCACTAAAATGGCTGGGCATCCTGGATTCGAACCAGGGAATCACGGAGTCAAAGTCCGTTGCCTTACCGCTTGGCTAATGCCCATCAATCAACTCATGGTGGAGGGGGTAGGATTCGAACCTACGAAGGCGATGCCAACGGATTTACAGTCCGCCCCATTTGGCCACTTTGGTACCCCTCCGCACTAGAATATATCTCACATCTCTTACTCCTAAAATGGTGCCGGCGAGAGGACTTGAACCCCCAACCTACTGATTACAAGTCAGTTGCTCTACCAATTGAGCTACACCGGCAATCTTAGAAATCAGTCAAAACTTTGCTTTTTACCAAGAGTATTCCTTCGAGTCTGTGAAAAAAATGGTGGACGGTGACGGGATCGAACCGCCGACCCCCTGCTTGTAAGGCAGGTGCTCTCCCAGCTGAGCTAACCGTCCATAGTTTATGAAATCTACTCAGTAGATATTTATGAAAGTGGTGACCCGTAGGGGATACACTCCTTCGTCGTGACTCCAACATCTGTTCACTGCGTCCCTTACGGTCCTTGTTCACAGTGTTTCCGACGAACCCTTAGGGGTTCTCATCTCCCTACTCAGTAGATATTTATGAAAGTGGTGACCCGTAGGGGATTCGAACCCCTGTTACCGCCGTGAAAGGGCGGTGTCTTAACCACTTGACCAACGGGCCACTTATATGGTGCTCCCGACAGGAATCGAACCTGCGACCTCTTCCTTACCATGGAAGCGCTCTGCCGACTGAGCTACAGGAGCATGGCTCCGCAGGCAGGACTCGAACCTGCAACCTACCGGTTAACAGCCGGGTGCTCCACCATTGAGCTACTGCGGATCATTTGCCTGGCAACGTCCTACTCTCCCAGGACCTCCCGGTCCAAGTACCATCGGCGCTGGAGGGCTTAACGGTCGTGTTCGGGATGGGTACGCGTGTATCCCCTCCGCCATCATCACCAGACTTCTATAC
>NZ_JAKIHL010000015.1 GCF_021608135.1 Microaerobacter geothermalis | reverse complement strand
TCTGTCTAATAAACGGGCTTGTAAGCACCAAGATTAAGCGACCTCCCTCGCCAGCCGCAAGTCCATTATATCGCATATTGCTTATTTTCATCATCTGATGGTGCCGCGTCAGCGGCATGGATGTCTAATAATAATTCAACCTTTTCAGATGGTCAATCCTTTAGTGGTGACTATTCATTTATCCATCTAAGGAAAGGAGTTGTAAGAGTTCAAGACTTATCATTATGTAAAATTACAAAATTCTAAAAATGAAGGGGGATCTTATGAAGAACTTTAAAGTTGGGTTAATTCTGTTCCTTGGTCTTGTTTTTCTCACCTTACTAACAGGATGTGGCAAAAGTGAAAAAGCTAATACTAATTCTTCCAGTTCACAGGAAAGCACAGCGCAGTCACAGTCAAAAGAAAAAATCGTTTCTTCGAAAGATTATAATGAAAACGCTACTGTCATTGTTGGGATTAAAGGAGGACTGTTAAGTCTTGATCCTGCCAATTATCGCGATCGCGTAACGGAATCGGTTCTTAGAAATATTTTTGATGGATTAGTAACACGTAACGCAAAAGGTGAAGTGCAACCTCTAGTCGCAGAATCATGGGAAAATCCTTCTCCTACGGAATGGATATTTAATATAAGAAAAGGAGTAAAATTCCATGATGGAACCCCGTTAACAGCTGATGATGTGAAGTTTACGTTTGACCGTATCATCACTGAAGGGGGACTAGGCGGGGAAACTTCCCCCAGAAAAGGATTGCTTGGACCGTTAAAAGAAGTCCAGAAGATTGATGATTACAGAGTAAAATTTATTTTAGAAGAGCCATGGCCCATATTATTGAAGATGTTACCTCACCAGCAAATCGTTCCTAAAGCATATATTGAAAGGGTAGGCGATAAAGCCTTTGCTGAAAAACCAATAGGTGCAGGTCCGTTTAAACTTGTGGAGGCCAAATTAGATGAACGAATCGTTCTTGAAAGATTTGATGATTATTATGGCGGATCGCCTGAAATGGAACCTGTTGGTCCAGCAAAAATAAAGACCTTGGTATTTGATGTCATTCCGGAAGTAACCACCAGAATTTCTGCGTTAAAGAGGGGAGAAATACAAAGGGTACACGCTTTGTCTCCGACACTGGTTACTCAATTAAAAAATGATCCAAATATTGAAGTGAAGATGGTTGACGGCACCAGAGTGTTTATGTTAGAGATGAATACTAAAAAGCCGCCGTTTGATAATGTGAAGGTTCGTCAGGCTATGAACTATGCCATCGATATGGATACCATCGTTGAAAAAGTTCTTGAAGGATATGCCACACGGTTAGCAGGTCCGCTGCTTGCCAATGGATTTGGAACCAATCCTGATTTAAAACCATATCCCTATGATCCGGAAAAGGCAAAACAATTGCTGGCTGAAGCAGGATATCCAAATGGATTTCAGTTGGTTATCGATACCGACCAAAATAACAGGGAAGTAGCCGAAGCAGCAGCTGCAAGCTTAAGGAAAGTTGGAATAGACGCCAATACAAGGGTATGGGATTTTGGAGTTCTCAAGCCACTGTTATTAAATGGAGAAAGACAAATGGTTATGACAGACTGGGGGAACTCTACCCAGGATCCATTTGATCTGTTGAATCCGACGATTAAGACAAATGGACGGGGGAATTACAGCCTATATAGCAATCCCCGTGTGGATGAATTGTTAAGCAAAGCGGATGTTGAACTGGATGTAGAAAAAAGAAAGCAGCTATACTATGAAGCCCAACAAATTATCTATGAAGATGCCCCATGGGTATTTGGCTACCAGTTAAAAGAAATAGAAGCAGGTGTGAAAGATCTTCAAGGTTGGGAACCAAGTGCAGATGGTATGTTATATATGCCTGATGCATATATGGTCAAGTAGATAGAGGGAGCGGTTATTCCGCCCCTCTTCCCTTAAAAAACAGAAGGAAAGGGGGTCCTGGCGTGAGATTTGCCAAGATTCTTGAACGAATACTTGCAACATTTCCGATCATGTTTGGAGTTGCTCTTATTGTTTTTTTATTTATGAGATTTACACCCGGTGATCCAGTAGATTTAATGATGGGAGAAGCGGGCAACGTCAGTCAAGAAGAGGTACAAGCATTAAGGGACCAATTTAATCTGGATGAACCTGTCTATATTCAAATCAAAGATTATTTTCAGAATTTGCTGCAGGGGGATCTAGGGGAATCGTTTAAAAAGCGCAGACCCGTATTGGATCTAATCGCTGAAACGCTGCCTGCAACCATTGAACTGGCTATTGCTGCCAGTATATTTGCGATTATCGTAGGAATCCCCATTGGCGTTTATTCTGCAGTCAGGCAAAAAAAACTGGTTGATCGATTGAGTATGGGAGCTTCATTTCTCGGAATATCAATGCCGCCCTTCTGGCTGGGTATCGTATTGATTTTTATTTTTTCCGTGAAATTAGGATGGACACCTGTAAAGGGAAGACTGGATTTCGGTATTGAAATCCAGCGTATTACCGGTCTTTATGTTTTGGATAGTCTGCTAACCAATAATTGGGCCGGTCTAAAGAGTGCTTTAAAGCATTTGATTCTTCCTTCAATTACGTTAGGATCTGCGATGGCTGCAATTGTCGCTCGGGTTACTAGGTCAAGCATGCTTGAAGCGTTAAGCATGGACTATGTTTCTTTTGCCCGAGCCAAGGGACTTGTTGAGTGGAAGGTGATACTCATTCATACCTTGCGAAATGCACTGATTCCAACTGTAACTGTGATTGGCCTAGAGATTGGGGTTCTGCTTGGGGGTAACATGATTGTCGAAACAGTATTTAGCTGGCCTGGTTTGGGAAGGTTGGCCGTAGATGGTATTTTTAATCGCGATTACCCATTAGTTCAAGGGGTCGTTATGTTCTATGCATTTACATTTGTTATGGCAAACTTAATTGTTGATATTATTTATACCTACCTGAATCCCAAATTAAGAATCTAACGGAATGTGGAGGTGAGACTTGAAATGGCTTCAATACAACCCCCTGTAGACAGTTCTACTGATAAAATGATGATACATCCTATTCTGTATAAAATGAAAACAACAAAAGTAAATTTTTTGCTATTTATCAAAAAATTAAGGCAGCACCCTTCAGCTTTTGTGGGAGGTATTGTGATTATCCTGTATATATTGGTTGCAATTTTCGCTCCTGTCCTCGCACCTCACAGTCCTGTTGAAGGAGATCTACTTGATCGTTTAGCACCCCCATTTTGGGAAGAAGAAGGAAGTTGGAAAAATATTCTTGGAGCTGATGAACAAGGGTTAGACCTGTTATCCCGGATTATATATGGCACGCGTATTTCATTATTGGTAGGAGCGATAGCCACTGGAGTATCTGTTGCTACAGGTACGATATTAGGTCTTATTGCAGGTTATTTTCGCGGTTGGTTTGATGAAATCATCTCGAGATTCGCAGATTTGCTGCTGGCTTTTCCATTTTTAATATTTGCCATAGGAATGATGGCATTTTTAGGCCCGGGATTTGTTAATCTTATCTTTGCTCTAACTTTTAAAGGATGGGTGGAGTTTTTTCGAATCGTTCGCGGTCAAGTCATGGCAGAACAAACAAAAGAATACGTGGAGGCTGCAAAAGCTTTGGGAAGAAATCACAGCTCCATTATGATCAGCGAAATATTACCCAATATTGTCCATACGATTTTAGTTTTGGCCACATTACGCCTGGGATACATGATTATTATGGAAGCATCTTTAAGTTTTCTAGGTTTGGGGATTCAGCCACCAACACCGGCCTGGGGCTCAATGATTGCGGCAGGGCGGGATTATATGTTGAATGGATGGTGGATATCAACTTTTCCCGGTATTTTTCTACTCATTTTAGTACTATGCATTAATTTGTTTGGCGAGGGGCTGAGAGACTTGCTCGACCCAAGACTAAAGGCAAAATAACACCGGGGAGGCAATTTAATGCTAAAAATTAGGAATTTAACAGTTTCATACAAGACAGAGAATGGTGAAGTCAAAGCAGTTAATAAAGTGAGTCTCACCATCAAAGAAAGTCAAATCGTAGGGCTAGTCGGTGAATCAGGATGTGGAAAGAGTACCGTTTTATTTTCGCTTATGGGTTTGATCTCTAATTCGGGGAAAATTACAGAAGGCGAAGTTCTGTTTAATGGAAAAGATTTGGTAAAAAACACACCAGAAGCATGGAGAAAAATTAGGGGAAAAGAGATTGCGATGATTTTTCAGGATCCCATGACGACTTTAAATCCTGCTTTTAAAGTGGGAGAGCAGATTAGAGAGTCGTTAAAAATTCATCGGAATTACGACTTGGTCGGTGGGGGATTATTTTCTCGAAGAAAGATAAAACAAAAGGAAAAAGAGCGGGTGTATCAATTAATGAGTGAAGTAGGGATACCTTCGCCAGAGAAAAGGTATCTTGAATATCCTCATCAATTTTCTGGCGGAATGCAGCAGCGGGCCCTTATTGCAACTGCCCTTGCATGTGAGCCCAAAGTTTTGCTTGCTGATGAACCCACTACGGCATTGGATGTAACCATTCAGGCTCAAATTCTAGATTTATTAAAAAAAATAAATGAAGATCATGGAACAAGCATTGTGCTGGTTACACATGACTTGGGAGTAGCGGCAGAATTTTGTGATGAAATTGCTGTCATGTATGCGGGTGAGATTATTGAATATGGACCTGTTGATGAAATAATGGAACATCCAAAACATCCATATACTCAAGGGTTATTGAGATCCATACCGCAAATATCTGACGAGGAAATAGAAATAGAGCCAATACCGGGACAAGTTGCAGATTTGGCAAATTTGGATAGCGGATGTTCATTTTATCCGCGTTGTTCTCATCGTCACAATGAATGCAAAAAACCTGTTCCCATATTAAATATGGACAATGAAAGGCAGGTTCGCTGCGTCCTCTACAGAAAGGAGGAAGGAGTACATGAACATTCTTCAAACGGCAGACGAAGCATCTCAATATAACCGGAAAAAGAAATTGATAGAATTAAAAAATGTAAAAAAGCATTATATTCAAAAGCCTTCCTTGTTGGAGAGACTCATTACAAAGCAAAAGGAACGGGTTATACATGCGGTTGATGATATAAGTTTAGTCATTTATTCCGGGGAAACATTGGGCTTGGTAGGTGAAAGCGGGTGTGGAAAATCAACCCTTGGCCGAACGATCATAAAGCTGCATGAGCCTACATCTGGTGAAATCATCTATGAAGATATGAATTTAAACAAGATAAGGGGTCAGGAATTAAAAAAGTTTAGACAAAAGGCTCAAATCATATTTCAAAACCCTTATTCATCATTAAATCCTCGTAAAACAGTCCGTGAAATTTTGCGAATTGCTCTGCTTGGCCGAGGAGTTTCCAATTATTTAGAGCAGGAGAAAGAACTTAGGGTATTAGTGGATAAGGTTGGATTATCAGCAAGACATCTTGATAACTACCCTCATCAATTCAGCGGAGGACAGCGTCAGAGAATTGGAATTGCCCGAGCCTTAGCCATGAATCCGGAATTTATTGTTGCTGATGAGCCCGTTTCTGCCCTTGATGTTTCTGTTCAGGCTCAAATTATAAAGCTATTAAAGGAGCTTCAAAGGGAAATGTCTTTGACCTATTTATTTATCACCCATGACTTAAGTGTGGTTCATTATGTCAGTGATCGCATAGCAGTGATGTATTTAGGGAGATTAGTGGAATTGGCAGAAACGAAAAAGCTTTTCCAGAATCCAAAACATCCTTATACACAGGCCCTCTTATCCTCCATTCCTACAATTCATAAAGAGAAAAGAAGACAAAGGATTATTTTGCAAGGGTCGGTATCAACACCTCTTGAAGCACCTAAAGGATGTTCATTTTATAACCGTTGTGCTGAAAGAATTCATGGAGTTTGTGACAAAGTTCCACCACTGTGGCAAGAAAAGGATAACCATTGGGTTGCATGCCATCTTTATCAATAAAAAGAAGGGAAGATTTTATGAAAGCTGTTATAGGTATTACCTGTTCTTTTACGGAAGAGGAGGACCTTTTTGACTCTAAATTTCACTTGTTTGCAAGCTATGTGAAAGCCATTCAAATATCAGGGGGAATTCCCATTCTCATCCCCATATCACAAATTGAGAATATTTCACATGTTTTAGATCTAATAGATGGATTGCTGCTTAGTGGTGGTGGAAATTCATCAAGACTAAAAACAATGTCGAGATTACCCAATCTATATGAACAGAACCCATTTAGACATGAATTTGATACTGCTATTACAACACATGCTTTGAAACGGAAAATGCCAATTTTGGGAATTTGCCGTGGGCATCAAACGATAAATGAAGTTATGGGAGGTACAATGCATTTAAACTTACAGGATATTACGTCTCACAATCATTTACAGACAGAAAAGGCAAATATCTCTACCCATTTAATTAAAATTACGGAAAGTTCCCAAATGTTTAAATGCTATGGGGAAAAAATGGTAAGGGTAAACAGCTTTCATCGACAGGCAGTGGATAAGCCTGGAAATGGATTAAGAGTAACGGCAGTATCCGAAGATGGAATAGTTGAAGCCATTGAAGGTATAAATTATCCTTTCCTTTTAGGAGTGCAGTTTCATCCAGAAAATATGCTATCGGTACATGAAGGGCATAGAAGTGTATATGATGAATTTGTGAAAGCTTCTCAGGATTATCGTGAATCCAAATGTGGAGAATAAAGGCACTTATTAATACAGGGAAGGGATGAATGTATGAAGATTAAAAAAGTGGATATTTTCGGAATAAAAATTCCATTAAAGGAACCCTTTATAATAGCTTACGAAACTTATACCGAAATACAAACCATAATATTAAAAATGGAAACAGATGATGGATACATTGGTTTTGGGGAAGGTACTCCTGATCAATATGTAACAGGGGAAACTTGGGAAAGTACTTTAGTGATTTTAAAAAATGAACTGGCTCCTTTGATAATAGGCGAACATCCATTTTCAATAGAAAATATTCACAATAAAATGCACAGGAAAATTAAAGGTGTTCCAACGGCCAAAGCAGCTATAGACATCGCCTGTTATGATTTGATGGGAAAAATTGCTAAACAACCTTTATGTCGTCTTCTTGGTGGATCGGTCCATGATGTGATCACCATTCCATATGTGCTTAGCATGAAAGAGCCAGAAAAAATGGCTTTAGATGCTTTACATGCCGTTCAACTTGGGTTTTCTTCGATTAAAATCAAAGTTGGTTCTGATCCTTTTCAGGATATACAACGGATAAAAGCAGTTAGGGATGTAGTTGGTCCCCAAATAAAACTTAGGGTTGATGCTAATCAAGGATGGTTTGACTATTCTACTTCAGTTCGAGTAATAAATGAAATTGAAAAATATCATATTGAGTGGGTCGAACAACCTGTTCATGCAGATGAGATTAGCTTGATGTCCGACATACGAAAGCGAACGAATATACCAATTATGATTGATGAGGGGTTACATGGGAAAAAAGAACTTCTTGAAGTAATCAAAACAAAAGCGGCAGATATAATAAATATTAAACTTATGAAATGTGGGGGCATTTATCCGGCGTTAAGTCTTATTTCTATGGCTGAAGCAGCGGGAATTCCCTGTCAAATTGGTTCTATGGTTGAATCAACAGTAGCAACAGCTGCAGGAGCACATTTATCTTATTCAAGAATAAATATTATGGCTAATGAGATGATAGGGCCTATTATGTTCTTAAGGGATATATCTTCTTTGTGTTATGAAAAAGATAAGCTTTTATTGTCAGAGAAACCTGGTCTTGGAGTGGAAGTTAATTTGAATGCTCTTCATGAATTAACACATCATCATTACACGATAAGTTTTTAAAAAATAAAGTATTAAAATTTTTTACATCATTAATAATTGACACATTTATTTGAGTGGGTTAATTTTTATATAAAGGTTATATCATGTAATAACAAAAGGGAGAGAAAATAATGAGAAAAGCGGAACTTAGAATCATTTGTCCTAACGGACATTTGGGTTTTGCACCGACTAAGGAAGAAAGTTTCAAAATTGGCGTAGCCACATATCCCGATTATTATTGTTGTGACTCTGGCAGTGATGATATAGGACCAGCGCCATTAGGGGCTGATAAATCAGTAAGTATGTATGAATGGCAGAAACACGATCTGGAACTCATGTTGCTGGCTTCGAGAGAACAAGGTGTTCCCATGATTATAGGTTCTGCTGGAGATACTGGGTCAAACAGCAGAGTTGATTTGTATGTTCAAATCATTAAAGATCTGGCTCAAAAGCATAATATACCAAAATTTAAGCTTGCTTATTTTTATTCTGAGGTTAATAAAGAATATCTTAGAGAACAGATGGAAAAAGGAATCGTCATTGAAGGTTTAGATGGAAGAGGCAAATTAACCATTGAGGATCTGGATAAGACAGACAGAATTGTTGCAGTAGCCGGTGTTCATCCCTATATAAAAGCTTTGGAAATGGGAGCTGATGTGATTATTGGCGGTCGCTCAAGCGACTGTGCGATCTTTGCGGCTCCTGCTATTAAAGAAGGATTTCCTGAGAACTTATCTTATTATCTGGGAAAAGTTTTGGAATGTGCTTCATTTTGTGCTGAACCTTATGGTGCCAAGGAAAGTGTTATCGGTATCATCACGGATCATGATGTAAAAGTGACCGCGATGCATCCTGATCAGAGGTGTACAGTGGCATCTGTGGCTGGTCATGCCATGTATGAAAGATCCAATCCATACTATGAGTTTTTTGCCGGCGGAATGCTGGATATGACCAATTGCAAATATGAGCAATACGATGAAAAAACATGTAAAATTACCGGACCCGAATTTGTTCCTGTGAATGGCAAAGTTAAGATTAAGCTGGAAGGCTCGGGAAAAATTGGGGAGAAGTATATTGGTATTGCTGGTATCAGAGATCCCTATACAATCAGTAATATCGATAAAGTGATTGAGTGGGTAAAAGAACAGGTGGAAGAAAGATATCAAGATATAAAGTATCATTTAAATTTTCGCATTTTTGGTAAAAACGGAGTAATGGGAGAATTGGAACCCGTCAAGGATATTAAATCCCATGAAATCTGCGTTATCGTAGAAGGAATTGCTCCTACAAAAAAATTGGCTGAAGAAATAACACTAATGGGAACTCGTCAAATTTTCTATGCAAGATTACCTGAAGTAAAAGGAACAGCCGGTACAGCAGCCTTTATTGTTGATGAAGTTCTTCCTGCTTCCTCCGCGTACATGTGGACTATGAACCATGTGATTCCGGTTGATGATCCGATGGAGTTTTTTGATGTAAAGCTTATTGAAGTAGGAGAATGAGGGAGGAGAAATGTATGAGAACTAAAAAGCTGGCTGAATTGGCCAAAACAATTAGAAGTAAAAATGCTGGAACTGATAAAATCACATTTGACATCATTTTTAGAGAGGAAGAAAATTATAAGCTGGTAAAGGAAAGCAAGCAGATTACAAAAGAAAAAATAGCTCAATTGTTTGGCATATCCAAAGAAAGAATATGTGATTTTGTTGAATTTGATCCGGCGTATGCCATCAAATTTACTATTTTAAGATCAACACCTAGCGGAAGCCCTGGCGAGGGTGATATTTTTGGATGTCAACAATATCCTCCGTTATTAGATATAGAAATTCCAATAGAATAACTTCATTTGGGTAAAACTACCCATATGGAGGTGACTTGCAATGAAGAAAATAACGACTGCCCATCCCCCTCCAAAGCATGATACACCCCTTGACCATTGGAGTACAGACGTTGATCCAGCCATTATGGCCGGACAGCATTGGGTAGATGAGGGAGAAGATGTCGGCAACGCCAGCGATGAAAATCGGGATTATGAAGAAGGGATTATTGCGCAGAGCGGCATATTTATGCATCCTTATCATGATGTAAGTTACGGCAGAGATTAATTTTTTGGAAGCGAGGTATTAAATACTTCGCTTTTTTTACGATACAATTCAAGTCTAAAGAACGGAGCCTTCAAAAACAACTGGGTATATCAAAGGTGGAGTCCAGTTTGAGGGCTAATTCCCGTTCTTTAGTCCCAACGCTAAAGCACGAACTCGATGGCTGCCCGTATGAATTCTTTACTTCCGACTATAGTCACATGGTATACATACGATGATGATATAAATTGCTTACTCGATCTGATCCAATAGGGAGGAATAGCTAAATCATTGTCGAAAAAATTAAGGAAAGGGGGTTAACTGATCAAAAAGGGGGAATCCTTAGTGTCAGTCAAACCAAGTTTGTTTACCAGTATAGTTATTATGTTAACTATTACATCATTTATTGTGGGATGCAATAAACAACAGGAAGCTGTAAGTGAGACCCTGATGAAAAATCAGATAGAAGAGAAACCGTCGGGGGAGAATTCAGATCAGGAAAATCAATCTCTTGATCTTTTACTTAACAATATTGACCGGGTTTCAGTCATTACCAAAGATGGTACAGAAGTACCGATCGAAGATCAGGGGTTTATTAAGGAATTATCCTTTTCGTTGAAGGACCTGACTCCTTCGTCAATAGAACCTACATCATTTATTTATACCGTTATACTTTGGCTTTCAAGCGATGAACCTGTGGTTCTTCAAATCGGGGAAAACGGAATATTAATGGGTGAACAATTTTATCAAGGCAAAAGCGTTATTTATCTGCAGGACTATATTCATAAATGGGTTGGGTTGAACTTGGTAAAAAGCCTTCCCCTTGATCAAATGTTTCTTTATTCCAGGGATATGAATTTGTCTGCTCCCTTAGTTAAGAGCGATATGGAGAGGATAAGGGAAGTGATTCAAGATGCCCAGTACCTTGAGGAGAAGCCGGCTGTAAAAAATCCTCTATATCCCTATTATGTCCTTGAACTTGACATAGGGGGAAAGGAAATAATTGAAGTTGAAGTATTAAATGAAACCCTAATTTCAGTTCCTACAAGTAACGGATATTATTATTATCAATTGACTGAATCGATATCGCCAGTTCTTAAGAAGGCTCTTCCCAGTACGGAATATCAGTCCGATCACATAAAATCTTTATTTTTGTCAAAGGGAGTAAGAATAAAAAATCTTTCAGGGAAAACTAATGGGGCAGCTGTAGAATTAAGCAGTGAAACCATGGATCCTGTTTATGCCCAATCAATTGCCCATTCACTGGTTCGTTTACTGGAACAAGGAACTCCTGCGAAATTAACAGAAAATAATAAAAAAGCCTTGATCACATTTTTGCTTGAAGATCGTGAAGTATCCGTAGCCATTTACGATAATTTCTTTATTTTTAATAATCAGGTATTTGGGACTGCTAACATATTTGAAAAAATAGTAAAAGTGGTTTCAGAATGATTTTGTGACAATTTTTTTAACAATTAAGAAGGAGTTTATATACTTATAGCGAATATCTAACCTTGGTGTGCTTGTTTTTACCATAGGAATTTAGTGGGTATGCTAAATCAAGAAACACAATATGATAGGAGGATGGAGAATGAATATCCATGAGTATCAAGGGAAAGAGATACTGAAAAAGTACGGTGTTACAGTCCCCTTGGGAAAGGTAGCCTTTACGGTTGATGAGGCTGTGGAAGCAGCGAAGGAATTAAACTCCCCCGTAACGGTTGTAAAGGCTCAAATCCATGCGGGCGGCCGCGGAAAAGCCGGAGGGGTTAAGGTTGCGAAAAGCCTTGATGAAGTACGTACATATGCCGGGGAGATTCTTGGCAAAGTATTGGTTACCCACCAGACTGGGCCTGAAGGAAAAGAAGTAAAAAGACTGCTGATTGAGCAGGGATGCAACATTAAAAAGGAATTTTATGTGGGAGTGGTCGTTGATCGTGCCACCGGCCGGGTAGTTATGATGGCATCTGAAGAAGGGGGAACAGAGATTGAAGAGGTGGCTGCGAAAACCCCTGAGAAGATCTATAAGGAAGTGATTGATCCAGCCGTTGGTTTGATGCCATTTCAGGCAAGAAAGCTTGCATTTGCCATTAATATTCCAAGTGAACTAGTAAATAAAGCCGTCAAATTTATGATGGGTCTATATAACGCATTTGTAGAGAAGGACTGTTCTATTGCCGAAATTAATCCACTTGTTGTCACCGAAGAAGGTGATGTGATGGCATTGGATGCAAAGCTGAATTTTGATTCGAACGCTTTGTTTAGGCATAAAGATATCTTGGAATTGAGAGACCTTGACGAAGAAGACCCCAAAGAAATTGAGGCTTCCAAATTTGACTTAAGCTATATTGCTCTTGATGGAAATATTGGCTGCATGGTAAATGGAGCCGGTTTAGCTATGGCTACTATGGATATTATTAAATTTTACGGCGGAGAGCCAGCCAATTTCCTTGATGTTGGCGGAGGAGCAACCACAGAAAAAGTGACAGAAGCGTTTAAAATCATCCTCGCAGATGAAAAAGTGAAGGGGATCTTTGTCAATATTTTTGGCGGAATTATGAGATGTGATGTAATTGCAAGCGGTGTGGTAGAAGCTGCTAAGCAAGTAGGGTTAGACCGGCCCTTAGTGGTACGTCTAGAAGGAACCAATGTTGAACTAGGGAAAAAGATTTTAAAGGAATCCGGGTTAAATATTGTTTCAGCTGAATCCATGGCAGATGGTGCAGAAAAAATCGTACAATTAGTGAAATAATTGGGGTACGGGAGGGAAATCTAATGAGTATTTTGATAAATAAAAACACGAAAGTGATTACGCAGAACATTACTGGAAAAACCGGTATGTTTCACACGAAAGGCGCACTGGAGTACGGCACTCAAGTAGTCGCTGGCGCTGTACCGGGCAAAGGCGGCACGAATGTGGATATTACCCTCGACAACGGTGAAGTCATATCCATTCCGGTATTTGATACAGTGGCGGAAGCGAAAGAAAAGACCGGTGCCAATGCTTCCGTTATTTATGTACCACCAGCTTTTGCTGCAGATGCCATTATGGAAGCGGTAGATGCGGAACTTGATCTAGTTATCTGTATTACTGAAGGTATTCCTGTACTAGATATGGTGAAGGTTAAGCGTTACATGGAAGGAAAGAAAACGCGGCTTGTTGGACCAAACTGCCCCGGAGTCATCACCCCCGGAGAATGTAAAATCGGCATTATGCCAGGATATATTCATACACCCGGTCATGTAGGGGTGGTATCCAGAAGTGGTACATTAACCTATGAAGCCGTTCATCAATTATCTTCAAGGGGCATTGGACAGTCCACCGCTGTGGGAATTGGTGGAGACCCTGTAAATGGGACCAACTTTATTGATGTTTTAAAAATGTTTAATGAAGATCCCGATACTTATGCTGTCATTATGATCGGGGAAATCGGCGGAACTGCTGAAGAAGAGGCAGCAGAATGGATTAAGGCGAATATGACCAAACCCGTGGTTGGATTTATCGGCGGTCAGACCGCACCTCCCGGAAAAAGGATGGGTCATGCTGGAGCTATCATTTCCGGAGGCAAAGGTACGGCTTCCGAAAAAATTGCCAAGCTGGAAGAATGCGGTGTAAGGGTAGCAAAAACACCTGCCGTGATGGGTGAGACCTTGGTTGAAGTATTAAAGGAAAGAGGCATATTAGAAAAGTGTATTACAGTAAAATAAATTGACACTTTTTGAAGAGATCCATAATGGTTGGAAAGGGCAGAATTTCATGCCCTTTTTTTTTTTGAATCTCCTCTGAATTCATCAACTATATACCCAAATGTTTTTGCGACCGCTTTTATTTACCTCAAAAAGATCCGTACAAACAATTTGCTTTATTCAAGCAGGAAATCCTGGAAAGACGGAGAATAATTGGTTGATCATACCAAAAAGGAGATGTGATCATTTGATAACGAGAGAGGAACTAATATACCTTCATCAGGTGAAGGGAATTGGTTGGAAAACGATTAAACAATTAATTGAATCTCCCTATGAACGGGAGGAGTGGAAGCATTGGAATCCAGATCGTCTGTCAAGCAATCTACAAATTTCTTCTAAAATGTCTCAACTCCTTCTAAATCAAGATTTCAATGATCATAAGCTTTTGGAAGAACAATACGACCATTTAGGAATAAAAGTAATTACCATATGGGACGACTTCTACCCTGATTTATTGAAGGAAATTAATCAACCTCCATGGGTGTTGTATGCAATTGGAAACGATGAGCTTCTCCAGAAAGAAAAAATAGCCGTTGTTGGAACAAGGAAGGCCACTCCATATGGAAAAGATATTGCAAAAAAACTGGGACAATATTTGACAAAACATGATGTTGTAGTAGTTTCTGGAATGGCGATAGGTATTGATACGGAAGCCCATTTGGGAGCCTTAATGGAAAATGGGAAAACCATTGCGGTTTTAGGTTGCGGAATAAATGTGATATATCCTTCCGCCAACAGACATGTTTATCAAAAAATATCAAAAGTGGGGCTTATTTTATCAGAATATCCTCCTGGATGGCAGCCGGCTAAAGGGATGTTTCCTCAAAGGAACAGAATTATCAGCGGGTTAAGCAGAGGAGTCGTAGTTGTAGAGGCAGCAGCAAAAAGCGGCTCCCTGATCACAGCGGATCTGGCAATCGATCAAAACAGAGAGGTATTTGCCATTCCCGGTCCCCTTCTGTCTCCTCAAAGTGTAGGTCCCCATCAATTAATCAATCAAGGGGCAAAAATCGTGACACATTTTCAGGATATTGTTCAGCATCATTCTTTTTATCCTGATGGGGGGATGTCGGATACCGAACATCAAGACATATTAACTGAAGAAGAAAAGAAATTATTAAATGTAATACCATATCACCCAATTTCCATTGACCACCTGGTCTCTGATTTTGGAACGGTTCAAAAGATTTATCCTGTTTTATTGTCATTGGAAATGAAAGGGAAAATTGTAAAGTATCCAGGCTCATTCTATTCCAGAACATAATAAAGGAAAATCATTTGCATAGTTTGACAATATACGGTTTATCATTTAATAATAAGAAAAGCTTCTATTGAAGGTTTTTTCAACTAAATGAAAGGAGAAGGCTCCATTCTTTTGCCATGGAGAGATCTTTAATTCCTTTCTCTTCCGAACTCGACTCGCTGGAAGAGTAAATTTTTAGTGCCGTTTTTACATATATACCTTGAAGAAAGGGGGAGGACACCTTTGGCAGATGCTCTTGTAATTGTTGAGTCTCCCGCCAAGGCTAAGACCATTGGTAAATATCTCGGGAAGAAATATATTGTAAAGGCATCCATGGGACATGTAAGGGATCTACCGAAAAGTCAAATGGGTGTCGATATAGAAAATCAGTTTCAGGCAAAATATATTACCATCAGGGGAAAAGGTGCCGTCATAAAAGAATTGAAAGATGCATCCAAAAAAGTAAAAAAAATTTATCTCGCCGCTGACCCTGATCGGGAAGGTGAAGCTATCGCCTGGCATTTGGCTCACGTTCTTGGCATTGATGAGAAAGAAAAATGCAGGGTGGTTTTTAATGAAATTACCAAGAATGCGATTAAAGATGCCTTTAAACATCCCAGAAGGATCAATTCTAATTTAGTCAACGCCCAACAAGCAAGGAGAATATTAGATCGTCTGGTAGGATACAAAATCAGTCCTTTATTATGGAAGAAAGTAAAAAAAGGTTTAAGCGCAGGACGTGTTCAATCCGTTGCGGTAAAAATTATTTATGACAGAGAAAAGGAGATTAGGGCATTTGTTCCTCAGGAGTATTGGACGGTTACCGCTACATTAATGGCGGATAAATCAATATTTTATGCCAAATTCCATGGTTATGGGAAAGAAAAAATAGAGCTTAAGAATGAGGAAGAAGTTCAAGCCCTTCTGAAAAGAATAAAGGGTCAGCCTTTTGTCGTTTCAGATATCAAGGAAAAGGAAAGAAGAAAAAATCCGGCTCCGCCCTTTACCACAAGTTCATTACAGCAAGAAGCGGCCAGAAAATTAAATTTTCGAGCGGCTAGGACGATGATGATTGCACAGCAGCTATATGAGGGAATAGATCTGGGCGAAGAGGGTTCTGTAGGTTTAATCACTTATATGAGGACCGACTCTACCCGGGTATCTGAAACCGCTCAGAAAGAAGCGCGGGAATATATTATAGATACATACGGGAAAGAATTTGTGCCTGAGAAGTTCAGACAGTATTCAACCAAAGAAGGTGCACAGGATGCCCATGAATCGATTCGTCCCACTTCAGTGATGAGAACTCCTGATTCTGTAAAACCATTTTTGGGAAGAGATCAGTTTCGGCTGTATAAGTTAATATGGGAACGTTTTATTGCCAGCCAAATGGAATCCGCCGTTTTGGACACCATGAGTGTTGATATTGTGGTAAATGACGCAGTTTTCAGAGCAACGGGATCCAAGATTAAATTTCCTGGATTTATGAAGCTGTACGTGGAAGGGAATGATGATGATAAAAAAGAGGAAGACAACATTCTTCCTCCATTGGTTATTGATCAGAAGCTGAAGAATAAAGGGATTGAACCAAAACAGCATTTTACCCAACCGCCACCTCGCTACACTGAGGCAAGATTGGTGAAAACCTTGGAGGAACTAGGGATCGGTAGGCCCAGTACTTATGCGCCAACTTTGGATACCATTCAAAGAAGGGGATATGTTGCATTAGAGGATAAGAAATTTTATCCCACTGAGTTAGGAGAAATTGTCATCCAGTTGATGGAGGAGTTCTTTCCAGAGATATTAAATGTAGATTTTACGGCAAAAATGGAAGATGAACTGGATCATATTGAAGAGGGAAAGGCAAATTGGATTCACGTTTTGGATGAATTTTACCAAGAATTTCAAAAACGATTAAAAGTGGCTGAAGAAGAGATGGAAGAAGTGGAAATAGAAGATGAAGTTTCCGATGTCATCTGTGAAAAATGCGGTCGTCCCATGGTCTATAAACTTGGACGATTTGGAAAATTTCTTGCTTGTTCCGGATTTCCTGAATGTCGAAACACAAAACCAATCTTAAAGGAAATCGGAGTAAAGTGTCCAAAGTGTCCGGGGAATATTGTTGAAAGAAAGTCAAAACGGAGACGAACGTTTTATGGATGTGACCAATTTCCCCAATGCGATTTTGTTTCATGGGATAAACCGATCCCAAGGCCCTGTCCAAAATGTCAGAGTTTAATGGTAGAGAAAAAGGGGAAAAAAGGTTCTTATATCCAATGTTTACAGTGTGATTATTCAGAAAACGGATAGTACCGGAGGATTTTTTATGAGTCAACATCCAATTACAGTCATTGGTGCAGGGTTGGCTGGAAGTGAAGCGGCCTGGCAAATCGCCAATAGTGGAATCCCAGTCCGATTGTACGAAATGAGGCCGGTGAAATCAACACCGGCCCATCATACAGAACAATTCGCCGAGTTGGTATGTAGCAATTCGTTAAGAGCCAACTCCTTGACGAACGCAGTAGGCATTTTAAAAGAAGAAATGAGGAGATTAAATTCC
The DNA here is from genome assembly GCF_021608135.1 of Microaerobacter geothermalis. Lineage (NCBI taxonomy): Bacteria > Bacillati > Bacillota > Bacilli > Caryophanales > Bacillaceae > Microaerobacter > Microaerobacter geothermalis. The sequence continues at coordinate 45,565 of NZ_JAKIHL010000015.1, read as the reverse complement.
ATCATTATTTCTTCTGCTGACTGCTGCTCCGTTCCGGCAGGCGGAGCTCTAGCGGTAGATAGGGAAGAGTTTTCTCACTATGTGACCGAATCATTATCTAATCATCCCCTCATCTCTGTGTATCGTGAAGAATTGACCGATATCCCGGATGAGGGAATTGTAGTGGTAGCTACCGGACCGCTTACATCGGCGAATCTTTCCGAAAAGATTAAACAATTGACCGGTGAAGAATACTTTTACTTTTACGATGCGGCAGCACCCATTGTTGAGAGGGAATCAATTGATGAAAGCAAAGCTTTTTTTGCTTCACGATATGGTAAAGGGGATGCGGCTTATCTTAATTGCCCAATGAATGAAGAGGAATTTGAAGTTTTTTACAATGCAATTGTGGATGCGGAGGTCGTACCGTTAAAGGAATTTGAAAAGGAAATCTATTTTGAGGGATGTATGCCTATTGAGGTGATGGCTAAAAGGGGAAAACAAACCATGTTATTTGGACCCTTAAAACCTGTAGGCCTGATTGATCCTAGAACTGGAAAGCAACCCTTCGCCGTGGTCCAGCTTAGACAGGATAATAGTGCAGCAACCCTTTATAATATTGTGGGATTTCAAACCCATATGAAATGGGCTGATCAAAAGAGAGTAATTCAATTGATTCCTGGATTGGAGAATGCGGAGATTGTCAGATATGGGGTAATGCACCGCAACACATTTATCAATTCACCAAAACTTTTAAATCCCACTTACCAACTAAAAAGCCGTGAAAATCTGTTTTTTGCAGGACAAATGACTGGAGTGGAAGGATATGTCGAATCAGCTGCTGCCGGTTTGGTCGCAGGAATCAATGCGTCAAGACTGGCCAAAGGACTAGACCCTATCGTTTTTCCGAAAGAAACTGCGATAGGGAGTATGGCCAATTATATTACCACTGCAGACCCGAAGCACTTTCAACCGATGAATGCTAATTTTGGACTATTCCCTCCGTTGGAAAGAAAAATAAAAAATAAAAAAGAAAGATATGAAGCCTTCGCTGCAAGGGCATTGGAAATAATTCAGAATTTTTCACGAAACATAGACAATTACTGTTGCAATTAGCTTTCACACTGTGTTACTATATGGTTGCTCAGGGGGTGGGGGATTGAAATGGAAAATCACATTCAGTCACAAATCAAAGGGTTTCTTCAGTACTTACAAATTGAAAAGAATGCTTCACCCCATACCGTCCTTAATTATCACCGGGATATCGATGCATTCCTTGCTTTTTTAAATACCAAGGAATTGGAACACTGGAATCAGATCGATCATACCGATGTAAGAGAATATTTGGCTATGCTTGCAAAAAAGAACTATTCCAGGCGTACCATTTCCAGAAGGTTGTCCAGTATGCGTTCCTTTTATCGCTTTTTAATGCGGGAAGAAGAGGTAACCATGAATCCTTTTCAAATGGTGTCTACTCCCAAGTTGGAAAAGAAGCTTCCCAAATTCCTGTATCATAAGGAAATGGAATTGTTACTAGCACAGCCTAATGTTACATCTCCGGTTGGTTTAAGGGACAAAGCCATATTAGAAGTATTATATGCCAGCGGTATCAGGGTTAGTGAATTGGTAGGTCTTGGGCTCGATTCTATTGATTTAAATCTGGGTACGGCTCGAGTTTTTGGAAAAGGGGCAAAAGAACGAATTGTAATTCTTGGTTCATTTGCCCTTGAAGCCATGAAACAGTACCTTGATAAGGGCAGGCCGCTGCTCAAAAGTCAAGAAGCAGATACAGATGCCGTTTTTTTAAATGTTCGCGGGGGAACTTTAACCGACCGTAGCGTGAGAAGGGTGATTCACAAGTATATACAGCAGGCGGCGATTACAAATCGGGTGAGCCCCCATACCATTAGGCATACGTTTGCTACCCATATGCTTGAAGCTGGGGCAGATCTTCGTACCGTACAAGAGATGCTTGGGCATGTGAATATTTCCACAACCCAGATTTACACCCATGTAACTAAGGAGAGATTGAGAGAGGTTTATTTGCAGACACATCCAAGGGCTTAAAAGGGGAAACCCGCAAGTAAAGTAAAAAGGAGGAATATGGATTGGAATCCATGTTTCGAGGAACAACCATTTTTGCCATTCATCATCAAGGTGAAGGGGCTATGGCTGGAGATGGTCAAGTCACTTTTGGAAATCAGGTGGTGATGAAACATAGAGCGACTAAGGTTCGTCGTTTATATCAAGGAAAAGTGATTGCCGGTTTTGCTGGGTCTGTTGCTGATGCCTTCACATTATTTGAAAAATTTGAAGGGAAATTGGAACAGTATCATGGGAATTTGCAAAGGGCTGCAGTGGAATTGGCAAAGGAATGGCGGATGGACAAAATGCTGCGCCGATTAGAGGCTATGCTCATTGTAATGAATCATGATCATCTTCTTTTGGTTTCTGGAACAGGTGAAGTGATTGAGCCGGATGATGGAATCTTGGCCATCGGCTCAGGGGGCAATTATGCTTTAGCTGCTGGTAGAGCGTTAAAACAAAAGGCTGACCATTTATCTGCAAGGGAGATAGCGGAAACTGCCCTTGCCATTGCTGCTGATATTTGTGTTTATACAAACCACAACATTGTGGTAGAAGAGTTAATGAAGGGATGAGAGAGATCGTGATAAAGAATCCCGAAAGTTTAACCCCTAAGCAAATTGTTGCCGAACTGGATAAGTATATTGTAGGACAGCATAAGGCTAAAAAATCTGTTGCAATCGCATTAAGAAACCGCTATAGGAGATCAAAGCTTCCGACGAGGCTAAAAGAAGAAGTTGTCCCTAAAAATATTCTAATGATAGGGCCTACTGGGGTAGGAAAAACAGAAATTGCGAGGCGTATCGCAAAATTGGTTGGAGCCCCGTTTGTAAAGGTAGAAGCCACCAAGTTTACCGAGGTGGGATATGTGGGCAGGGACGTTGAGTCGATGGTCCGTGATTTAATTGAAACCTCCATTCGCTTGGTGAAAGCAGAAAAAATGGAAAAGGTAAAGGATCGGGCCGAACAGTTAGCTAATGAACGAATCGTTCACATTTTGGTACCCAGCCAAAAACAACAAAAAAATTTTGCAAACCCTTTTGAAATGTTATTTGGTCAACAGAATGACAAAAATGATAAGAGCAATATCGAAGACGATCGGCAGGACTTGGAGCAAAAAAGAAGGAGAGTGGCACATCAACTGGCCCTAGGGGAATTAGAAGATCATATGATAGAAATTGAGGTAGAAGATCATCTTCCTTCCATGTTTGAAATTTTCTCGGGAGCCGGTGTTGAACAAATGGGGATTAATGTTCAAGAAATGTTTGGCAATCTTCTTCCCAAAAAGAAAAAGAAAAGAAGGCTACCCGTGAAAGAAGCCCGCAATGTATTGATTCAGGAGGAAGCTCAGCGGCTGATCGATATGGATGAAGTCATTCAAGAATCGATTAGAAGAGCCGAGGAAACGGGGATTATTTTTATTGATGAAATCGACAAAATTGCGGGTAAGGAAACAGGATCACCCGATGTATCAAGGGAGGGCGTACAAAGAGATATCCTTCCCATTATAGAAGGATCAACGGTGATGACAAAATATGGTCCCGTAAAGACTGACTATATTTTATTTATTGCAGCCGGTGCATTTCATATGGCAAAGCCTTCTGACTTGATTCCGGAGCTTCAGGGCAGATTGCCGATTCGGGTAGAATTGGAAAGTTTAAGTGCCGATGATTTTGTCCGAATATTAAAAGAGCCACAAAATGCCATTACGAAACAATATCAGGCATTGATAGAAACAGAGGGGGTTCAAATTGAATTTACGGATGAAGCGCTGGAGGAAATTGCGAGACTGGCTGCAGAGGTAAACCATTCCACAGATGATATCGGAGCAAGGAGACTTCATACGATTATGGAGAAACTGTTAGAGGATTTATCTTTTGAAGCACCTGAGATAACTATGGAAAAAATTGTGATTACACCTGAGTATGTTAGGGAAAAAATAAAGGATATAGTGCAAAATCGCGATTTAAGTCAATATATTTTGTAAAATAAGACAGGAGGATTTTGGAAATGGATTTACTGAATAAAACTAGAAGGATTAACCGATTATTACAAAAGGCCGCGGGTCATGCCGTTAACTTTATGGAAATGGCTGAAGTGCTAAGAGATGTGATCCAAGCCAACACTTACATTTTAAGCCGCAAGGGAAAAGTTTTGGGATATGCCATTTATCAAGAAGTTGAAAATGAGCGCATGAAAAAAATGCTGGATGACCGCCGCTTCCCAGAAGAATACAGCAACATGTTATTAAAGGTAGATACAACCACTTCTAATATCGGAGTTGAAAGTGACTTAACCGCTTTTCCAGTTGAAATGAGAGAAGTTTTTCAATCTGGTTATACCACGTTGGTACCCATTATCGGCGGTGGTGACCGATTAGGAACCTTAGTGCTTGCTCGTTTAAATGAACAATTTATTAACGACGATTTAATATTGGCAGAATATGGTGCAACCGTTGTAGGAATGGAAATTCTTCGTGAGCGCTCTGAGGAAATTGAACAGGAGGCAAGAAGCAAGGCGGTTGTGCAAATGGCCATTGGATCCTTATCCTACAGTGAATTGGAAGCCGTTGAACATATTTTTGAAGAACTAGACGGAAAAGAAGGTTTATTGGTTGCCAGCAAAATTGCCGATAGAGTCGGAATTACCCGCTCCGTGATTGTAAATGCTTTACGGAAGTTGGAAAGTGCGGGGGTCATTGAATCCCGTTCTTTGGGTATGAAGGGAACCTATATAAAAGTGCTTAATGAAAAACTGCTTCCTGAATTGCAAAAATTAAAGACTTCCTAAAAATTTCTATCAAAACAGATGACTTGGTTCATATGGTCTGAACTAAACGCTCAAGACCCTTCGGATCATGGATGTTTAGTTTCGTACCTAGATTAAAGTTCTGTCGAATCGACAGAACTTTTTTTGACGGATAAAAAAGTATAACTTTTCTAATCTGATTAAGCGAAATTAAGTCTTCTGCCTTCGCCGGAGACATGGCATAAGCCAAGTTTTCTTTATCGTAGAGGATAGATGAAAGGGGATTTGAGAGCTTAAGAAATAATTTATATGTATTTGTCGAACATTGCAGGAATTCTTTGTAGGATGTAGAATTCTTGTCTAGATATACGAATGGCATTAGGAGGCGTGAAGATGAATCTTTTTGAAGGTCAAACTCTTCGGATACTAACACAGGGATTAGATGCGACAGCCATGAGGCAGCGAGTTCTTGCAAACAATATTGCTAATGTCGATACGCCAAATTATAAAAGACAGGACGTTTCCTTTTCTTCGATCTTTCAGGAAGCCCTTAACAGGAGCGCTTCAAGCTTTACGGGATATCGAACCAACTCCAAGCATATTCCTATCGGGGGAGATGCCTATAGAAAGTATTCCGGTTATCAGGTGATAACGGATCATCAGACCAATATGAACAATAATGGAAATAATGTAGACATTGATTTTGAAATGTCTCAATTGGCTCAAAACCAAATTTTTTATAATGCTTTGGTTGAGGAGACAAACAGTTATTTTTCCAAGCTTCGTATCGTAATTAATGAGGGGAGACGATAGGTATGTCAATCTTTAACAGTATGAATATCAGCGCCTCTGCTTTAACTGCACAAAGGCTTAGAATGGATATCATTGCTTCAAATATTGCAAATGCGAACACGACAAGGGCAACGTTCGAAAACGGGAAGTGGATGCCTTATCAGCGGAAAATGGTCAGCTTTTCCCCTCAGGCTCCTTCTTTTAAAAATTATTTGAATGCGGCTTTGGGACGCTCATCGGTTCCTGGTGAGGGAGTGAAGGCGACTCAAATTGTCCAAGATAAATCCCCTTTTAAACAGGTATATAATCCGGGGCATCCGGATGCGGATGAAAATGGTTTTGTTCTTATGCCCAATGTGGACGTTTTAAAGGAGATGGTTGATTTGATCTCAGCCACTCGATCCTATGAAGCCAGCGTGACCGCCTTTAATGCATCAAAATCAATGGCATTAAAAGCCTTGGAAATCGGACGTTAGGAGTGATGACGGATGATTAAAGGAGTCAGTCTATCACCTGATACATTGACAAAACTGTCGCCAGTTAAGACAGGAACAAACGATAGCTCTTTTTCTTCGTTTTTAAAAAATGCATTAGATCAGGTGAATCAGGACCAGATTAAGGCAGAAAAATTGACGGAAAACTTGGTTGCGGGCCAGGTAACGGATTTACATCAGGTGACTATTGCAGCTCAGAAGGCTGAATTAAGTCTTCAACTAACGGTTCAAGTTAGAAACAAGATTATTGAAGCCTACCAAGAAGTAATGAGAATGCAGGTTTAATTACCCCTATGTAATGGGAGAGGAAAAATATGAACAATAATTGGCAACAGATAAAGGAAAAAATACTGGGTTACTGGAAACAAGCATCAGTTAAACAGAAAATGATCATGGGCTCCATCGTCCTGATTCTTATCGCCTCTCTTTCCCTATATGTAACGATCGCTTCTAAACCGCAAATGGTGCCATTATTTAATAATTCTTTAACGGAAGCAGATGTAGGCGCAATAAAAGAAAAATTAGATGAAGGTGGATATATTTATGAAATATCACAGGATGGTCGAAATATAAAAGTCTCACTAAAGGATAAGCCAGATATTATTGTTGCACTTGCAGCTGATGGAATTCCCAACAGTTCATCTATTGGTTACAGCATTTTTGAGAAAAACCTGGGCTTCGGAATGACTGAACAGCAGTTTGGAGTGATTGAAAGGGATGCTATGCAAGGGGAACTTGAATTTCTTCTGAAAAAGGTGCAGGGAGTCCGGGATGCTCGGGTTATGCTCACGTTACCGAAAGAAACCCTGTGGGTAGCTGATGAAAATGAAAAAGCGACAGCTTCGGTCATTGTTGAACTTGACCCAGGAATTCAACTAAATGAAAAGCAGATCAACACCTTGTATAACCTGGTTTCAAAAAGTGTTCCCAAATTGCCGGTTGACAATATCGTAATTACGGATCAAAATGGAATACTGCTTGAAAATAGCCAAGGTAGTTCGTCATATTTTGGATCTTCTTATGAGAAACAGAGAAAAATTCAAAAGGATATTGAAAAGGACATACAAAAACAAATTCAGGCGATGTTGGCACCCATTGTCGGGGGATACGATAATTTGGTTGTTCAAGTGTTTGCCAAATTAAATTTTGACCAGGTAAAAAGCGTTGAAAACTTGGTAACCCCCGTAGATGTGGGAAATAACAAGGGAATTACTATAAGCAGCGAGAAAATCACTGAAACTTTTTCTGGAACAGGAAGCGCCCCTGGAGGGATAGTGGGCACGGGGCAAAATGCGATACCCGGTTATCCTTCCGGCAATGAAAATGGAAATAGCGAATATGAAAGAATAGAAGAGAGAATCAATCAGGAAGTAAACAGAATTACAAAAGAAATTATAGCTACACCCTATAGGATAGAAGATATGTCCATTATGGTCACATTAAATGAGGATGAAGTTGATCCCAGTATAGAAACCACTGTAAAACCCATACTTGAATCTATCGTAAAAACAGCCTTGGTAAATCCAGCCGTCAATACTGATGAACGGGTCTCGCTTGTGGTTCGCAAATTTAGCAAACCTTCCGTGACTACCGCCTTTGATATTAGAGATTATTTATCATATATTGTAGCGGGTGCAATTGGATTCGTTCTACTGTTATTTTTCATGATTTTTTTAAGAAAAAGGAAGGGAAAAGAGGAACAAGAGGAAGAGATTGTTCCTACTCCCGTTTTTTCCGCCGCTCAACTTGAGCCAAAAGAAGATACGGAGCAAATAACCATGAGAAAACAATTGGAACGTTTAGCCAGACAGAAACCTGAAGAATTTGTTAAACTGCTTAGAACATGGACCGCTGATGAATAGGAGTGTTTCTAATGGCACGAGTGACATCACCTAAAGAATTAACCAACAGACAAAAAGCGGCAATTCTCTTAATTTCATTAGGGCCAGAAATTTCGGCACAAATCTTTAAACACTTGCGTGAAGAGGAAATTGAGCAATTAACATTAGAGATTGCCAACATCAGAAAAGTGGAGTATGAGCAAAAAGATGAAGTTCTTCATGAATTTCATCAATTATACATCGCCCAGGAATATATTGAGCAGGGCGGCATCGCGTATGCCAAAGAAATTTTGGAAAAGGCATTGGGGCAGCAGAAAGCATTGGAGGTTATCAACAGATTGACCGCTGCCTTACAGGTTAGACCCTTTGATTTCGCGCGAAAAGCGGATCCAACTCAGATTCTTAATTTTATTCAAAACGAACACTCTCAAACCATTGCTTTGGTCCTTTCCTATTTGGAGCCCAGCCAGGCAGCTACGATTCTGTCTTCATTACCCCAGGAGAGGCAAGCGGATGTGGCTAGAAGGGTTGCTTTAATGGACAGTACTTCACCTGAAGTGATTAATGAAGTTGAACGGATATTGGAACAAAAGCTTTCCTCTACGGTTACACAGGACTATACCCATGCTGGGGGAATTGAATCCATCGTCCAAATATTGAATGGAGTTGACAGAAGCACAGAAAGGACCATATTAGATGCTTTGGAAATTCAAGATCCTGAGCTGGCGGAAGAAATTAAAAAGAGGATGTTCGTCTTTGAGGATATTGTTACCCTGGATGACCGCTCCATCCAAAGGGTTATCCGAGATGTGGAGAACAAGGATTTGCAATTGGCTTTAAAAGTAGCAAGCGAAGAAGTAAAAGAGGTTGTTTTCAAAAATATGTCGAAACGAATGGCAGACACGTTTAAAGAGGAAATGGAATTTATGGGGCCCGTTCGCTTGCGGGATGTTGAGGAAGCACAAACCCGTATTGTTGCTACGATAAGACGTTTGGAAGAAGCAGGAGAAATTATTATTGCAAGAGGGGGAGGGGACGAAATCATTGTCTAGGATTATTAAAGCCTCCCAATATTCTGCTGAATCTGATATAAGGGTGATTCATTCTACTATTCAACCGTCAAAGGGGACCACCCAAGAGAAAAAAAACGAAGGAACTTCAGAAGCGAACCAATTGATATCTGATGCCGAAGAAGCAGCTTCGAAAATCATAAATCAGGCAAAGGAGGAAATTGCAAGACTAAAGGAAGAAGCCAATCGTGAAATTTCTTCTTGGTGGAATAAAAAGAAAGAAGAAGCCAGAATCTTTATGGAAGATGCTAAAAAAACTGGCTATCAAGAAGGATATCAATTGGGAAAAAAAGAAGCCTATCAAATTGTGGAAAAGGAAGAAGCGGAACGATACCAATCAGCACAAAAAATCGTTGAATTGGCATATGCCGAGAAAAATAAAATTATTGAGGAAGCTGAACCTGTTCTATTAGAATTAAGCCTTTCCATAGCCAGGAAAATTATCTCTTCTGAATTGAAAACACACCCTGACCAAATCCTTTCTATGGTAAAAGAAGCTTTGCAAAGGGCAAGGGAGCAGGAAAAAATAACGATTTATGTTCATCCAGAACATTATTCATTTATTCAGGAATCGAAGGGTGAATTATTGTCGTGTTTAAACGGACATGCTGAACTTCATATCATTCCTGATCCATCCATTAAGGTAGGCGGTTGTTCGATTAAAACTTCATTAGGTACCATTGATGGACGTGTAGATACTCAATTGGAAGAAATTCGTGAAATATTAGTGCAGGCCGCACAAGGTAGAGGATAGTATGGCTGTTCTTGATATCCAACGTTATAAACAGCTGATTGAGCATAGTGACCCCTTTCGATTAAACGGAAAAGTAACTCAAGTAATTGGGCTGACAGTAGAGTCTGAAGGACCTGACACAAAGATCGGGGATGTTTGTTTATTATATCCGGTTGGACAAAACAGTCCAGTCCCTGCAGAAGTTGTTGGTTTTCGGAATCACAAAGTTCTCCTTATGCCTTTTGGTGATCTGGGGTCAATAGGCCCCGGCTGTGATGTGGTTTCCACCGGCAAATCATTGATTGTTAAGGTGGGAAAAAGTATGCTGGGACGAATTGTCGATGGATTGGGCAATCCCATCGACGATCAAAATTTGCCGGAAGGTTTGGTCGGTGTATCTACAAATCAGTCTCCACCAAATCCTTTGAAAAGGCCCAGAATTATGGAGCCCTTATCTGTAGGAGTAAGAGCTATAGACGGCTTGCTTTCGGTTGGGAAAGGACAGCGAATAGGGATATTTGCCGGTAGTGGCGTAGGGAAAAGCACGTTACTCGGCATGATTGCGAGGAATACCTCTGCTGATGTAAATATCATAGCGTTGATTGGTGAAAGGGGACGGGAAGTCTTAGAATTTGTGGAGAAAGATTTGGGTAAAGAAGGCTTGGCCCGTTCCATTTTAGTGGTCGCTACCTCGGATCAACCTGCCCTCATGAGAATAAAGGGAGCAATGGTTGCCACTGCATTTGCCGAGTATTTTAGAGACATGGGTTTGGATGTCATGTTGATGATGGATTCCATTACCCGTTTCGCGATGGCCCAAAGAGAGGTAGGTTTAGCGATTGGAGAACCTCCTACGGCAAAGGGATACACCCCATCTGTTTTTTCCTTATTGCCTAAGCTATTGGAGCGTTCCGGAACCAATCAAAAGGGAACAATTACTGCATTTTATACTGTTTTAGTGGATGGTGACGATTTAAATGAACCCATTTCAGACACGGTTAGGGGAATTTTAGATGGCCATATCGTATTAGACAGAACCCTTGCTAATAAAGGACATTTTCCTGCTATTGATGTATTAAAGAGCGTAAGCCGTTTAATGAAGGATATCATTACAGAGGATCATATGACGGCAGCAAACCATTTAAAAAGCCTGTTGGCGACCTATCAGGAAGTGGAGGATTTAATTAATATCGGTGCATACAAAAAGGGAAGCAATCGGGATATAGATTTGGCCATAAAATATCGTGATGCCATCCGTTCTTTTTGTCAACAAGATATCCATGAAAACTGCTACTGGGAAGAGACCGTAAAAAGGTTAATTGACCAGTTTAAGGAGTTGAATAGGTGATGTCCTATCAATTTCGTCTACAGAAGATATTAGATATGAAAGGAAAAGAGAAAGAGAAAGCCCAATGGGATCTTGCTGGGTCTTCTCAGCAGTTATTTCGTGATGTGCAATCCTTAAAATCCATGCTGGAAGAAAAGGAAAAAATGGAAAACATGATGTTGCAGCTTCAGCAAGCCTCCGTTGAAATAAGAAAGATAAAGGAAATCCAAGCCTATCTGGAGCGTTTAAAGTTACGAGTTGTAAACCAAAAGGAAGAAGTGAAAAAAACAGAAATGCTTGTAATTAAACATCAAGGTGTTTTAGCCGATAAAAATAAAGAGGAAAAAATTTTAAAGATCATGAAAGAAAAAGATTTTCTTCAGTACATGGAAGAAGAAAAAAGAAAAGAAGAAAAAGAACTGGGGGAAATTGCCATTCATCAGTATATAAAACATACAGGGGAAGGAGAACTTTAGGAGGAATCACTTATGGAATCTACCGAAAAGGGTTACAACAGATTAGAATGGTTCTTTTATATTATTCTTCTTCCATTATTATTTACTATTCTTCTAACCGGTATTCTTCTTTCTTTTTTGGGATATAATGTCTTAAATACTGCATTGGCTTGGGCAAACCAGATTCCATATGTGGAGAAAATCATACCCGATCCAAAGAATTCCAGTGAATCGCTGGATGTTCAAACACCAGAAGCAAGACCTGAGGATTTGGAACAAAAAATTACCCAATTACAAGAAAAAGTAAAGGAGACTCAACAAATTCAAGCTTCCTTACAAAATCAATTGACAGAAAAAAATAACGAAATTTCAAGATTAAAGAAAGAAATTGATGATCTTGAGAAGCAATTAGAGGAAAAACAGTTGTCACAGGAAGAGAGATTAAAAAAAATTAAAGAAGTAGCTGATATTTATGCAGGAATGTCATCGAGTAAAGCTGCACCCATTATTGAGAAGCTGACGATAGAAGAGGCTGTCCTTGTTTTGGAATCAATGAATAATGAAGCAAGGTCACAAATTTTAGCAAAAATGGATCCGAAAAGAGCAGCCGATATTTCGATTATGTTAAAGGATACAACAATCTCAAAGGATTCTGAGATTGCAGCCCTTCAAGAGAGAATCAAACAATTGTCCAAGGAGCTTAGTGAAAGAGAGAAGGCAGGAATTAGTGAAAATTTGTTGATCGATACCTATTCCAGAATGCCTCCTGCCAATGCAGCACTCATATTGACTCAGCTTTTGAAGGATGATTTTAACAAGGCGATATTTATTTTTAAAAAGCTTGATTCCGGGATTCGTTCGCAAATTTTATCACAGATGAGTCCGGAGGATGCTTCTGTTGTCACTAAATCACTTTAAATCATCACCCTTTGAAAGGAGGTGAAACAAGATGAGTATGATCCAGGGAACAACCATCAACACGAAGACCAGTACAAATCTACAGGGAACAGATCCATTATTCGAAGTTTCAGAAAAAGAAATGAATTTTAGTGAACTCTTTATGAGTTTAGTTTCTGGAAAAAACCTGACACCCCTTGTTTCTTTTTTGGGTGAGCCAGAGGCGGACAATAATCTTCAATCTCTTCTGTCCCAATTGGCTGAACTGTTAAATGGAGAAATGAGTCCATCTCCTCTAGCAGGTGAGAATGTCCAATTTAATTTACTCTTGAAAAACATTGAGTTGTTCGTCAATCAGGCAACTCAAGATGATTGGGGAAAATTGGATGATCTGATCTCTCAAATACTTCAGGTGATGAACTTGATTTCCGAGAATCAGGCGGAGATTGAATCGCCTGCTGGTCAATTCACCATGAATCAGTTGCTCGCAAAACAAAATACCATGTTAATACCGACCAATCAATCTATTGTGGACAAATATCCATTGATGGATGGGGCGTTGAACAGAGGAGTTTCTGGTCAAAGTTCGTTCCTTACAGGGGGGGGTTCTCCGAAGGAATTTCAGGATATGATCGTAAAATTAATGATTCTGGAGAAGGAACTTCAAAAGGCTCCATTATTACAAATCCCGAATGGGTTACCCGATCAATTGAAAACTCTACTCGAAAAGATGACGAAGTCACTGGAAAATCAGGGGAATCAATTCCAACCAACATTTGGAAAATGGTCTATCCAACAACCAATGAAGTCTACTATACAGAACCAAATCGTTTTGCCTGAGAACGGATTAGTCGGTAATGAGGGGCAAAAAGAAGGGAAAAATACTACAAAAATTTCCTCTTTGCAGTTGGAGAATCCTTTTGCTTTACAATCTCCCATAAATCAGAAATTAATGAATCAGATTCTCGTTCCAAATAAGATGGTCATCAATAGTCAACAATTTGCTAAAGAAATGGAAAATTTTATGATTAAAGATATGAAAATCTTCAAGCTGAATGGTTTCTCAGAGGCGAAAATCTCCCTTCATCCGGAGGAGCTTGGTCAAGTAAACGTCAAAATTATCACCAAAAACGGTCAGCTTATTACTCAATTTTATACAGAGACAACACAGGGAAGGGATTTGATAGAAAACAACCTTTTCCAACTACGAATGGCCCTTTCACAGCAAGGAATACAGGTTGACAGAATGGAAGTTAAGCAGGATATGAGTCTGTTTCAGCAGGGAGAAGTCGGAGGGGGATTTCAACAATCTCAACAATTCCAGCAATTTAAGCAATCGCCTGATCAACACCACGGAAAATTACCCAGATATTATGATGAGACAGATGATGGATCAAATTCCTTTTCCTTGGCTTTCAATCAATATTCTTACTCGGGCATTAATTTGACGGTATAAGGAGGTGATAAGGTGTCCCATATTTCGACAAATACTTCTTATTCAGATTATCCTTTAGCTGCCTCAGTGAGAAATCCGAAAGGTATTTTAGGGAAGAATGATTTTTTAAAAATTCTCGTTACCCAATTACAAAATCAGGATCCTACCCAGCCTTTGCAGGATAGGGAGTTTATTGCACAGATGGCCCAATTTACTTCGATGGAACAACTAGGGAACTTGGTTGGACTTCAGGAAAAATCTCAATCTTCCTTGGAAGAAATCACATCGATTCAACAAGAACTTCTAACACAAATCACCCAAGGCAATTCATTATTGCTTAGGGGAGATCGATTGGTTGAACTATCTCGTTTGATAGGATTAGAGGTTGTTTGGGAAGTTGATGGACAGAAAGGAAGCGGGTTGGTTCAATCCGTATCTATGAAAGACGGGAAAACCTTTGTTCAGGTTAATGGCCAGTCTGTCACCACAGAAAATATTATAGAAGTAAGAAATGGTTAGGGGGGCATTTATGACGAACCAATCATTTAAAGTGGGACAAGCCTTCTTTCCTACAAGACAAGTTCCGGTCCAACGAAATACTTCTCAGCCCTCTGATCAAAGGGGGGAGCCCTTTTCTGAAATTTTTAATGACCGTTTGTCAAATATCCAATCAACCGGGATCAAGTTTAGTCATCACGCCGAGCAAAGGCTGCAATTAAGGGGAATTCAGTTAAGTATTGGTGACATTGCGAGACTTGAAAATGCAGTAAACAAAGCCGCTTCAAAAGGCTCAAGAGAGTCTCTTGTCTTTATGAATAATGTTGCATATGTGGTAAATATCAAAAATAGAACTGTAATTACGGCATTGGATGGAAATCATGCAAAAGAAAATGTTTTTACGAATATTGACAGCGCAGTGATCCTATAAAATTGGCTGGACCGAAAAGGGGGCTAACTGCTATTGACCGACTGATGTAGCAGCAAATCACTGCCTGTTCTTAATCAGAAGGAGGGCATATTATGTTAAGGTCTTTATATGCAGGAATCTCAGGCATGAGAGGATTCCAAACCAAGTTAGATGTTATCGGGAACAACATTGCCAATGTAAATACAATTGGCTACAAAGCAAGCCGGGTTATGTTTTCCGATATTCTTAGTCAGACGATTTCTGGTATCTCCCGGCCTGAAGAAGGGGTACGCGGAGGAGTAAACCCGCGTCAAATTGGGCTTGGCTCCTCTATTTCTTCAATTGATGTTTTACATACGCCAGGAAGTTTCCAAACCACAAATGTTGAAACCGACTTAGCTATTGATGGCGATGGTTTCTTTGCGGTAAAGGCTAGTGAAGATCAGGAAGTTCCTTATTTGACGAGGGCTGGAAATTTTACCCGAGATGCTGCAGGTCAATTGGTTACTTCCTCAGGAATGTTTGTTGTAGACGAAGGCGGAGCACCAATTATCATTTCCCGTGAAGATTATACCTCCTTTTCTATCGGCAAAGATGGTGTGATATTAGGGACAACACCTGACGGAACCACGGAAGAAGTAGCAACAATTGGACTGGTTATGGTACAAAACCCAGGGGGATTAAAGAAAATTGGTGGTTCACTTTATGAAATTACTGGTAATGCCAACTTGGATGGCCAATTTGAATACACTACCCCTGACAATGCTGATACAGGTTCAGGGGCACTTTTAGCAGGACAATTGGAGATGTCCAATGTTGATTTGACGGCAGAATTTACAGAAATGATTGTGGCACAGCGTGGATTCCAAGCAAACTCTAGGATTATTACAACATCAGATGATATTTTGCAGGAATTAGTCAATCTCAAACGATAATATATTCATTTAAGGGGGGTTGTAACGATGATTCAATTAACAAGATTTAATGGAACAACGTTTGTCTTAAATTGTTTCTTAATTGAAACCATTGAAGCAACCCCTGATACAGTCATTACATTAAATAACGGGAAAAAAATGGTTGTAAAAGAGAGCGTTGATGAAATTATTTCCTTGGTGAAATTATTTTTGAATGATGTCTATTTATTCAAAAACATTGAGCCTAAATAGGTGGTGGAAGGCGTTGTTCCGACATAAATTATTTAATATGGCATTAATTATCATGATTGCCATCACGTTACTTTCGATTGTCACTTTCCTTCTTTGGAAGAACTATTTTCAAGTTCCAGTGAATCAGCAGGCAGAAGGGGCGAAGGCCCCATCCATTGATCAAGTTCTCGCATTGACGGTGGATACAGAGGAGATTACAACGGATTTGTATACGGGCGATATTATCCGTATCCAATTCAAGCTGCAAGTATCCAATGAAAAAGCAAAGGCAGAGTTGGAAAAGAGATTGTTTCAAGTGAACTATACCATTATTTCCATTTTATCCTCCCTCACTCCGGATGATATCAAAGGAGAAGAGGGATTAAATGCTTTGGAAGCCATGATCATGAATCGGATTAATGAGGTCATGCAGGAAGGGAAAATTGTGAAGGTATATACTACCAAGAAAATCCTCCAATAGTCTAAGTCAAACCATGATACGTCCTTAAAACTGGAGGTGAGCCCATGACGGAGGTTTTGTCCCAAAATGAAATAGATGCTATTCTAGAAGCCCTTTCTTCTGGAGAAATGGATGCTGAAGAATTAAAGAAAGAAGAAACCGGAAAGCGGATTAAGGTATATGACTTTAAGAGGGCTCTCCGTTTTTCGAAGGATCAGATACGAAGTCTGACACGGATACACGAAAATTTTGCCAGACTTTTAACTACTTATTTTTCAGCACAATTAAGAACGTTTGTCCAAATAAACGTCGTATCGGTGGATCAATTGCCTTATGATGAATTTATCCGTTCCATCCCTAAAATAACAATTTTAAATATTTTTGAAGCTCCGCCATTGGAAGGGCGACTGGTCATGGAGATTAACCCCAACATCGCCTACACCATGCTGGATCGAATGTTGGGAGGTCCTGGAGTCATTCCCAATAAAGTAACCTCTCTTACTGAAATTGAAACTGTTGTGATGGAGAAAATTTTTAGCAAAGCTTTGGAAAGTTTTGGTGAAGCCTGGAAATCTGTTATAGAAATGGAAGCAGTTCTTGATACATTGGAAATGAATCCTCAATTTATGCAAATTGTTTCTCCAAATGAAACGGTTGCCGTGATTTCTTTTAGCACCAAAATCGGTGATACCACTGGAATGATTAATCTATGTCTTCCCCATGTGGTGCTGGAACCGATTATGCCGAAGCTTACCGGTCATCATTGGCTGATGTCCCAGAAAAAAAGTAGAGAACCAAAGGAAGTGGAAGTTTTACAAAACAGGTTGACGAGGGCTGAGGTGCCTCTCGTGGTAGAGTTAGGAAATTCTACAATATCCATTCGAGAATTTTTAAGTCTGGATGTAGGAGATGTCATTCAACTGGAGAGGGAAGTTGATGAAGCATTGCTGGTCAAAGTTGGAACCCGGCCTAAATTTTTTGCCAAACCGGGAACAAGCAAAGGAAGATTAGCGGTACAGATCGAAGAAGTGATTAAGGAAGGAGTTGATGAGGATGAGCGATGATATGTTGTCTCAGGAAGAAATTGATGCCCTCCTTCGTCAAAATCAAATTGATGATGAAGGAAATCTAGTTAATATAAATTCATATTTATCTCCTCTGGAACAAGATGCTTTGGGTGAAATAGGAAATATCTCCTTTGGTAGTGCAGCTACTGCCCTTTCCACCCTTTTAGGGCAAAAGGTTGACATTACCACTCCGGAAGTTTCTGCTATTTTAAGGGATAAGTTAGAAGAAGAATTCCCTCAACCCCATGTAGCCATTCATGTGGAGTATACGGATGGATTTAATGGAATTAATCTGCTAGTCATTAAAATGGAAGATGCCCAAATTATCGCAGATTTAATGCTAGGAGGAGACGGTCAAAGCCCCAACATTGAGTTAAACGAAATGGCCCTAAGTGCAGTTCAGGAGGCCATGAATCAGATGATGGGTTCTGCCGCAACTTCAATGTCTACCATTTTTAATAGATTTATCAACATATCTCCCCCTGGTATAGATATAATTGATTTCGTAAACAACAAAGGAAGTCAATTTAGCGAGGATGTTCTAATAAAAATTGCCTTCAACCTAAGAGTTGGTGATTTGATAGATTCAAAGATTATGCAACTTTTACCTGTTTCTTTTGCCAAGGAAATGGTAGTTAAGCTGCTTGGGGAGGAAATACCGTCCCAACAACAGGAAGTTCAAACAGAATATGAGGCGACATCTCAATCACAACAATCACAGCTATATTCACAACCGCAACCTCATGTGCCAAACCAGCGTCAAAAAACACAGTCTGCTTACTCACAGACTCAACCAAAGCAGCCTGAAGCGCCTGTTCATCAACCTCAGCATCTAGGCGGATGGGGTGAAAGTCAAGTTCCCTTGAGGGAGACGAATGTACAGCCTGTACAATTTTCTCCACTAAAAATGGATTCCCATTCCCAATTTGATGATAAAAATTTAAATTTACTACTGGATATTCCTTTGCAAGTTACTGTAGAATTAGGTCGAACAAAGAAACAGATAAAAGAAATTCTAGAGTTAGCACCTGGCTCCATTGTGGAATTGGATAAACTGGCAGGTGAGCCGGTAGATATTTTAGTGAATAATAAATTAATTGCTAAAGGTGAAGTGGTTGTCATTGATGAAAATTTCGGGGTTCGTGTAACGGATATCATCAGTCAATGGGACCGCGTGCAAAAATTGCAATAGCAATAAGCTTGAGGAGGAATGGAGATGTCAAAGAAAATTTTAATTGTAGATGATGCAGCATTTATGAGAATGATGGTAAAAGAAATATTAACAAAAAATGGGTACATTATTGTCGGGGAAGCCAGTGATGGGGCTCAAGCAGTGGAGAAGTATAAGGAGTTAAAACCGGATCTGGTTACCATGGATATAACTATGCCTGAAATGGATGGGATTACGGCATTAAAGGAAATTAAGAAAATTGATCCTTCTGCCACGGTTATTATGTGTTCAGCAATGGGGCAGCAAGCAATGGTAATTGATGCAATTCAGGCTGGAGCAAAAGATTTTATTGTAAAGCCCTTCCAGGCAGATCGAGTGATTGAAGCGATAAAGAAAACCATTGGATAGAAGGGACTTTCTTATGTCTGCTCCTATGAATTGGATGAAATTTTGTTTTTTTTCATTGTTTCTGGTTTTATCCTTTTTTCTATTTCAAGTACATATTGAAGCGGAAGGAATTAAAAGTGTTTATGATGGGATAAACGATTCAGGCACCCAAAATGTACCATTCGATCGTTTGCCAACGGATCAGGAAACCACTGCCGCAGATGAAGAGAACTCTTTCTCTATCGTTTCCTTTATGGTGAGAGTTACCTTGTCGTTACTTCTGATCGTGGTGATGATTTTTCTGCTAAAAAAATTTCTGCAGTTTCGTCAACAACAACTGGGAGAGAAACAGTGGATTCGTATATTGGGAGGTCTCCCCTTAGGCTCAAATAAGTCATTGCAGCTGGTGCAAATGGGGAACAAATTGTATTTGCTCGGCGTTGCAGACAGCATTACCTTAATTAAAGTCATTGAGGATGAGGAAGAAAAGACAGAGATGTTTACTCTGCTGAAAAATCAAACAGGGGCTTCTAAAAATATGCTGCCGTCATTTTTAATTGAGAAAATGTCGTTTCTTCCATTGAAAAATAATAATAGAGGCAAAGGGAAACCTATTAAGAGTTCTAATTTTCAAAAACAATTAAACGATAGATTAGAAGAGGTAAGAAAAAAGCGTCCAACGATTGAGGAATTAATTTTAAAAGATCAGAACCACCAGAGAGAGGATGAGTCATCATGATCCAGCGGCGTATTCCTTTTCTTTGGATGGTCTTCGTGCTTTTCCTTCTTTTTCAGCCTGAAGTGTCTGCCCAGTCTCATGATAATTTGCTTATACCGGGTATTGATATTAATGTTGGAACGACTGACGATCCGGCGGATGTTTCTCTCACGGTTCGACTTCTACTATTGTTAACGGTTCTTTCTATTGCACCTGCGATATTAGTACTAATGACCAGTTTTACTAGAATTATCGTGGTCTTGTCTTTTGTCAGAACAGCATTGGCTACCCAGCAAATGCCGCCAAATCAAGTGTTGATTGGACTGGCTCTATTTTTGACCTTTTTTATTATGGCTCCGACTTTTGCCCAGGTGAATGAAGAGGCTCTGCAGCCTTACATCAATGGAGAATTGACGCAACAAGAGGCTTTTGTTGCTGCCACTATGCCCTTTAAAGAATTTATGGCAAAATACACCCGTGAAAAGGATTTAGCCTTATTTTTGGAATATCAAAAGCTGCCAAAACCGGATAGTATTGAAGAAATTCCTTTGACAGCTTTAGTTCCTGCTTATGCAATTAGTGAACTAAAGACAGCATTTCAAATCGGATTTATGATTTTTATTCCTTTTCTGGTCATTGATATGGTGGTTTCAAGTACATTGATGGCCATGGGGATGCTAATGCTTCCGCCGGTAATGATATCATTGCCATTTAAGATTCTGTTGTTTGTGCTTGTTGATGGATGGTATTTAGTCGTAAAATCTCTATTATTAAGCTATTAGAGGGGGAAGGCTGATGAGTCAGGACTTCGTAGTAAAGCTGGCTGAAAATGCTGTTTATACAATCCTTATTGTCAGTGCGCCTATGTTAGGTTTTGGTCTACTCATCGGATTATTGGTTAGTATTTTTCAAGCCACTACACAAATTCAGGAACAAACCCTTGCTTTTATTCCTAAAATTATAGCCGTACTTATTTCTTTGGTTGTTTTTGGTCCATGGATTCTAAATAAACTCCTCGACTTTACGTATGGATTATTCAATAATATGAATCAATTTATAGGGTAAGAAAATGGAATCGATATTGGCGTTCTTTCCCGTTTTTTTGTTGGTGCTTGTTCGATTAACATCTTTTTTTGTTTCTGCTCCTATATTTTCCAGTCGAGGGGTTCCCAATACTTTTAAAGTCGGGCTCTCTTTTTTTCTATCTCTCATTGTTTTTACTTCTATGAAAAACCAAGGGTTAGTAACCATCGACATTTATTATGTTCTTCTCATATTAAAAGAAATCATTGTGGGCCTATCCATAGGCTTTGTCGCTTCACTATTCCTTTATGCCTTACAGGTGGCGGGTTCCTTTATTGATATGCAGATGGGTTTGGCCATAGCCAATGTCGTTGATCCACAGACTGGAGCTCAGAGTCCCCTTATCGGTAATTTTAAATATATTTTGGCCATTTTATTTTTATTGTCCCTAGATGGACACTTAATGATCATTAAAGGTGCTTTGGCTAGCTTTCAGTTTATCCCTGTCGATCAGGGATGGGTTCCAATTGGAAACGGGAAAATCACTTTATTTGTCCTTATGATGTTTGCCAAGATGTTTCTTATCGCTTTTCAGTTGGCATTTCCTTTGGTTGCTTCTCTTTTTTTGGTGGATGCCGCTTTGGGAATCATAGCAAAAACTGTACCGCAATTAAATGTATTCGTTGTAGGCCTTCCGATTAAGATTTATTTCAGCTTTATTATCCTTATTCTATTGATGCCGGTATTTTTTTATCTGCTAAAAGGTTTATTCTCCCAGATGTTTTTGGCAATGAATGAACTTATGAAATTGCTAGGAGCTTAACGATGAAAACAAAGAATTATCTGACGGTTAACCTTCAATTTTTTGCTCAAGAGAAAACAGAGAAAGCAACTCCCCGAAGGAAACAAGAATCCCGTAAAAAGGGGCAGGTGGCCAAGAGTGCAGAGATTCCTTCTGCTATGGTAATGTTGTTTGTATTTCTCTCTTTGTTATTTATCGGAAAGTTTATGGGAAACTCCTTGCTTAATTTATACCGTCAAAGCTTTACTCAATATTTTTTCTGGGATTTTACTCCTTCTTCTATATCGGCTCTTTTTCTTCAGTTATTTATAGAAATGGGAAAAATACTGCTTCCAATTATGGGGATTGCTCTAGCAGGAGGAATCATCGGCAATTATATACAGATCGGTTTTCTGTTTACAGCAGAGCCGTTAAAAATGAATTTAAAGCGACTGGATCCCATTGAAGGGGCCAAAAAAATCTTCTCTTTGCGGGCTATTGTTGAATTGGTTAAGGCAATACTTAAAATTGTTTTGGTTTCCTTAGTGGTATATTTGATTTTTGTGACGGAAAAGGATCAATTGCTCCTATTGGCCCAGAAAAATGTATGGGATAACTTTCATTTTACCGCCCTGCTAACTGTAAAGATTGGAATATATGTTTCCTTGCTTCTCATCGTTTTGGCGGTACTCGATTATATTTACCAGCGCTATGATTATGAAAAAAACTTAAGAATGTCAAAGCAGGATATTAAAGATGAAATGAAAAAAATGGAAGGCGATCCTCAGGTCAAGGGAAAAATCAAACAGAGGCAGAGGGAGATGGCTATGCGTCGGATGATGCAGGAGGTTCCAAAAGCGGATGTTGTGATTACCAACCCCACTCACTTTGCTGTTGCTCTTATATATGATGGAGAAACCATGGACTCTCCCAAAGTCGTAGCAAAAGGTGCCGATCATGTGGCATTAAAAATTAAAGAGATTGCCCAGGAAAATGATGTGGTAGTCATGGAGAATAAGCCCCTGGCCAAAGCTCTGTTTCAGCAGGTTGAAATTGGGGAAAACATTCCTGAGGATCTCTTTAGGGCTGTTGCTGAAATATTGGCCTATGTATACAAGCTTAAAGGAAAGGCATAAGGAGGAAGATGATGTCAATACAGTTAAGAGATTTCTCAGTTTTAATAGCAGTGATCATGATTGTGATTATGATGGTCATTCCCCTTCCTCCTGCAATGCTTGATTTCCTGTTAATCATGAATATTTCACTTTCCTTAATGATTTTACTGGTTGCAATGAATACCAAAGAACCGCTGCAATTTTCCATATTCCCATCACTGCTACTTTTAACTACTTTATTTCGCCTTTCCTTAAATGTTTCTACCACTCGTTCCATCCTTTCTACAGGAAATGGCGGAGAAGTGATTAATTCGTTTGGACAGTTTGTGGTTGGCGGAAATCCCGTCGTTGGTTTTATCGTATTTCTGATACTGGTCATTATTCAATTTATTGTGATAACAAAGGGATCAGAGAGGGTTGCTGAGGTGGCGGCCCGGTTTACATTGGATGCGATGCCGGGTAAACAAATGAGTATAGATGCTGACTTGAACGCAGGATTGATTAATGAGCATGAGGCTAGGGAGAGAAGACGACAAATTGAACGGGAAGCGGATTTCTACGGAGCGATGGATGGAGCCAGTAAATTCGTCAAAGGTGATGCCATAGCGGGGATTGTCATTTTATTAATCAATGTTTTAGGCGGCTTCATCATTGGTATGGTCATGTTTGACTATGGTTTTTCTGAGAGCGCAAAAAAGTTTACATTGTTATCTGTAGGGGATGGTCTGGTAAGCCAAATACCTGCATTGCTGATCTCAACAGCCACTGGTATATTGGTGACAAGAGCTGCTTCTGACGGAAATCTGGGCCAGGATATTTCCAAACAAATTTTGGCTTATCCAAAGATGCTGTTTGTAGTAGCAGGTACCGTTGCATTTCTTGGTCTCTTTACACCAATAGGCATGATTCGAACCTTTCCCATAGCCATTCTCTTTGCTGCAGGCGGATATTATCTACTGCAAAATATGAAAAGGGATCAAGAACAACAAATTGAGCCTTCAGAAGATGTTGAGGTAGAACAGGTAAGAAGTCCGGAGAGTGTCATCAATCTGCTTCATATTGATCCAATCGAATTTGAGTTTGGATACGGTTTGATTCCTCTCGCCGATACTAATCAGGGCGGGGACCTGCTGGACAGGGTTGTAATGATAAGAAGACAAATTGCCCTTGAATTGGGCATGGTTGTGCCTGTTGTGAGAATTAGGGATAATATTCAATTAAAACCGAATGAATACATCATTAAAATTAAAGGAAATAAGGTAGCGAATGGTGAATTATTACTTGATCACTATTTGGCGATGAGTCCGGGAATAGATGATGAAAGCGTAGTTGGCATTCCAACAGTGGAGCCTGCTTTTGGAATGCCTGCCCTTTGGGTAAATGATGAAATGAAAGAAAGAGCTGAAATGGCGGGATATACGGTGGTCGATCCTCCTTCTGTAGTAGCCACTCATTTAACAGAGATCATTAAGAAACATGCCCATGAGCTGCTTGGGAGGCAGGAAACCAAGTCTTTGGTTGATCGTTTAAAAGAACATGCGCCGGCCTTAGTAGATGAAATTGTCCCCAATTTGCTTTCAATCGGTGAAATTCAAAAGGTATTGGCAAAACTGTTAAAGGAAAAAATATCCATACGAAATCTTGTAACAATTTTTGAAACATTAGCAGATTACAGCCGTTTTACTAAGGATACAGATATCCTAACAGAATATGTAAGGCAGTCTCTGTCAAGACAGATTACCCAAATGTATTATGGAGACAAAGGGGTATTAAAAGTAATTACCATAGGTCCTGGGGTAGAAAAGAAAATATCCGAATCTGTTCAGCAAACGGAGCAGGGTAGCTATTTAGCGGTTGATCCAGAATTCTCCCATCAATTTTTTCAAGCCCTTGATCAGCAAATTCAAAGGGTGACTCAAATGGGTGAATCGGCTATTCTTCTCTGCTCTCCTGCCATTCGAATGTATTTGCGGCAGCTAACAGAAAGAATTATTCCTGATGTTCCGGTTCTTTCTTACAATGAGTTAGAATCTGATGTGGAAGTTCAAAGTGTAGGGGTGGTGAACCTTGGATGAGGATAAAGCGGTATGTGGTAGATTCCATGCCTGATGCCTTGCAAAAAATCAAGGAAGAATTAGGGAAGGAAGCCATCATATTAAATACAAAAAAAATAAAAACCGGGGGTTTTTTAGGCCTTTTTACCAGACAAAAAATAGAAGTAATTGCAGCCGTTGATCCTTCCGGTACTGAAAAACGAAGATCCCCTGTTTATCACTCAAAAACATTGAATGATGAAGTTCCGGCTCAAAAAACGGAGCCTAAAAGTACAAATCCGTTTAGTTTTCTCCAGTCGGAAGAGGAGCCATCCGTTTCTAATAATCATGAGTCTTTGATCCAAGAGATAAAGGATATGAGGGGAATGTTTTTAAAACTACTTCTACAGGAAAAAAATTATGATAAACTACCCTTGCCGATTCGAAATATTAGCCGAAGATTAAAAGATCAGGAAGTGAACGAAGGAATTATCTCATATATTTTAGAACAATTACTAAAAAAAGTGGAGAATGTTCATCACATTTCCTCTGATGAAGTTTATCAATTGGTAAAGAATGAAATCGAGAAACTGTTGAAGAAAGGTTCTCCGGTTCCTATCCGGCCTCATACCAAATTTGTTAATTTTATTGGCCCCACAGGGGTGGGAAAAACGACAACTATTGCAAAATTAGCGGCCGAAAGCGTTCTGAAAGATAGGAAGAAAGTTGGCCTGATCACTTCTGATACCTATCGAATTGCAGCTGTTGACCAGTTGAAGACATATGCGAATATCCTTAACGTTTCCCTAGAAGTCGTTTTTTCAGCCAGCGAATTACATCAATCACTAAACCGTTTAAAAGATTGTGATATCGTCTTTATGGATACAGCTGGAAGAAATTATCTCAACAAATCCTATGTAAAAGAACTGGGACATCTGTTAACTACTACAGTACCCAATGAAACGTATCTGGTTCTTAGCTTGACATCAAAATATCAAGATATGGTTTCTATCGCAAATAACTTTAAACAGATCAACATTGACAAAGTCATTTTTACAAAAGCAGACGAAACAAGTACTTATGGAGCCATCCTCAATTTAGTCCATCAGCATAATTTTTCTCTGTCTTACCTAACAAACGGTCAAAACGTTCCCGATGATATTTTAATCGCTTCAGAAACCAGGGTGGCAAATCTAATATTGGGAGAAGATGGACATGCATGATCAAGCGGAAAGATTAAGAGAAAAAATCATTGATCGTGGCAATCGGGTAAAACTGACCAGGGTAGTGACGGTAACAAGCGGAAAAGGAGGGGTGGGCAAATCTAATTTTACCTTAAATTTTGCTTTGGCCTTGTTGAAAAAAGGACAAAAAGTAGTAATTTTTGATGCAGACATCGGTTTGGCCAATATTGATGTTTTGATGGGGGTCTCTCCTAAATATAACTTATTTCAGATGATAGAAAGTAACATGAGCATATGGGATATTATTGAAAAGGGGCCATGCGGTTTGGAATTTATAGCCGGGGGTTCTGGTTTTACACAACTGTTACATATGGATGAGCGAAAGTTGACATATTTTTTTGAGCAGCTGTCCAAACTGAATGGTTATGCGGATACTATTCTTCTGGACACAGGTGCAGGTCTCTCAAAAGAATCATTAAGATTTATTTTGGCAGCAGATGAAGTCTTATTGGTCACGACACCCGAACCAACAGCAATTACAGATGCATATGCCATTATAAAAATGGTTCATTCAAAAAATCCATTTGTCAAAATTAAGCTGATCGTAAACCGGGTTTCTTCAGAAAGAGAAGGAAAAATAACAGCGGATAAAATTATTCTTGTTGCCAAACAATTTCTTGGAATGGAAATTAAAACCCTGGGATATATTTCCGATGATTTTAACGTTCAAAAATCTGTAAGGAAGCAACAGCCCTTCTATTTGACATATCCAAAATCATCGGCATCCAAAGGAATAGAATTAATGGTGGATGCCTATTTGGCCGGAAATCAGACTGCCTCTTATTTTTCAACGGGAATGAAAGGTTTTTTAGTTAAGATGATAAAAATGATGAACCAAAAATAAACAATGATCGGTTATAATCTATTATAATAAAACAATTGGATGAAGAGGAGACTCATTCATGATGAGGTATCGTGTACTTGTGGTTGACGATTCCGCCTTTATGAGAAAAATCATATCCGATATTTTATCCACATCTGATAAATTGGAAGTGATAGGAACTGCAAGGGATGGTCTTGATTGTTTAAATAAAGTGAAAGAACTTCATCCTGATGTTGTGACCCTTGATATCGAAATGCCTCGGATGGACGGGCTGGAGTGTTTAGAACAATTGATGAAATCTCAGCCGCTACCTGTTATCATGCTTAGCAGTTTGACGAATGAAGGAGCAAGGGCTACCATATCAGCGTTAGAAAAGGGGGCGTTTGATTTTCTCCCCAAGCCCTCCGGCTCTATTTCCCTCGATTTACATAAAATTGGTGATGAATTAATAGAAAAAGTGACTGCAGCAGCACAATTAAAGAATCGTTTTAGAGCCAAAATACATCCATATTTTCAGGCAGATGAAAAAATATCAATTATAAAAAAAGAAGTCGAGGCTTCAATTAAAAGCTATGATAAAATGAATTACGTTGTGGCGATTGGAACATCAACAGGTGGTCCGAAAGCTTTGCAGTCTGTGTTAACTAAAATTCCTGCAGGCTTTTCTGAAGCAATTGTTATCGTTCAGCATATGCCGCCCAAATTTACCCGATCACTTGCCCAAAGGTTGGATTCACTCAGCCAAATTACAGTTTTGGAAGCGGAAGACGGACAAAAATTGTTGCCTGGAACCGCCTATATTGCTCCAGGCGGTTATCATATGGAAGTAAAACAAAGGGATAAAGATCTTTTCATATCTCTTAACACAGAACCACCTGTAGGCGGACATCGCCCATCGGTAAACGTCTTATTTTCTTCTGTTGCTGAATTGAAAGGTATAAAAAAATTGGCCATCATTATGACAGGAATGGGTAATGACGGTACGGAAGGATTAAAAAAACTGAAAGAATCTGATCAAGTAAAGACCATTGTTGAAGATGAACAATCATGTGTCGTATTTGGAATGCCACGTTCTGCCATTCAGGCTGGTTGCGCAGATACAATTGTTCCTTTGGAAGGAATTGCCCAGGCTTTGATAGAATCAGTGGAATCATAGGGGGTGGAATCTATGGAAATGAGTCAGTATTTGGATATGTTTATAGAAGAGGCGAAAGAGCATCTGCAGGAAATTAATCAAAATTTATTATTACTAGAAAATGATCCCAATGAAACAGGGGTCATTAACGAGGTTTTTAGATCAGCCCATACATTAAAAGGGATGTCTGCTACCATGGGATTTGAAGATATGGCTACTTTAACCCATGAGATGGAAAATGTTTTAGATCTAATCCGAAATCAAAAACTTTTAATCAATGATCATATGATGAATTTATTGTTTCAATGCGTAGATTCTCTGGAAGGAATGGTTGTTTCATTGTCATCTGGCGGAGATGGAAAAATGGATGTCACTCAGTTGGTTCATCAGTTAAAATCGATCCTGTCAGATGAGCCCGTTTCACCAGTGAAAAAGGCCTCTTCACTGCCGAATATTGAAAACTCTTTTCAACCAATAGATTTGTCCTTCGATCAATTCGAAATTACCGTGATGAATCAGTCCATGCAGTCAGGACATAAAATCTATTACATAAATGTTGAACTCAGAGAGGATTGTATACTTAAAGCTGCAAGGGCATATATGGTATTTGATTCCATTGAAAATTCAGGAGAAATCATAAAATCTTTTCCGTCTGTTGAGGATATTGAAAATGAAAAATTTGACCGTTCCTTTAAACTGGTTGTGATTACAAAAAAGGAAAAAGCTGAGCTTGAGCAGATGATAAACCAGATATCTGAAATCACCAAGGCTGAAGTGATTTCTATAGATCCTAACCAATACCAAAAAGATGCGGAAATTCAGGAAACGATAAATATAGGCGATACAGATGCTAGAAAAAGTGATAAAAGTTCAAACCATAACGAAAAAAAAGTGATTGGCACAAAAACGATAAGAGTAGATATTGAGAGATTAGATGAATTAATGAATCTGTTTAGCGAACTTGTGATTGATCGGGGAAGATTGGAACAACTGTCCCGTGAAATAGGCCATGCCGAACTATTGGAAACAGTAGAACATATGAGCAGGATCAGCAGTGATCTTCAAAATCTGATATTAACCATGAGAATGGTTTCTGTAGAACAGGTCTTTAACCGTTTTCCTAGAATGGTAAGGGATTTGGCGAAGGAACTTAACAAAAAAATAAATCTTGAGATTTTTGGGGCAGAGACAGAATTGGACCGTACAGTTATCGATGAAATTGGTGATCCACTTGTTCATATATTAAGAAATGCGATTGACCATGGGATAGAACATCCTGAGGAACGGAAAGTAAAAGGGAAACGGGAAGAAGGAAATATTCAGCTTAAAGCCTATCATAGCGGAAATCACGTATTTATCGAGATCAAAGATGACGGGAACGGAATTGACAAGAACAAGGTGCTACAGAAAGGTCTTGAAAAGGGACTAATTACGGAAAAAAATGCACACCTCTTAGATGATAAGCAGGTTTATGACCTTTTGTTTATGCCTGGATTTAGTACCGCTGAAAAAGTTTCTGATGTTTCAGGGCGTGGAGTAGGCTTGGATGTGGTTAAGAATAAGATTGAGTCTTTAGGCGGCTTTGTTTCAATCAAATCTGAAAAAGGAGTAGGCTCCACCTTTCTTATTCAACTGCCCCTTACCTTGTCCATTATATCTGCAATGCTGGTTCAGGTGGAAGATGAGAAGTATGCCATTCCATTAAGTTCAATTATTGAGACCGCCATATTTAAAAAAGAAGAAATCATGTATGCCCATAAACAACAGGTCATTGATTTTAGAGGGCGGGTAGTCCCGCTGGTTTCTTTACAAAACGTTTTTGATATTCCTAAAAGCAATACGAACCAAGAAGATGAGATTCCCGTACTGATTGTCAGAAAAGGGGAAAAAATGGCTGGTTTGGTGGTAGGCTCATTTATAGGTCAGCAAGAGATTGTATTAAAGTCGCTTGGGAAGTATTTAACCAATATTTTTGCCATTTCAGGAGCCACGATTTTAGGTGACGGACAAGTGGCTTTAATTATTGATTGTAATGCCCTAATTAAATAGTGATAAGGAGGCAAGCTGGCATGTTGGAACAAAAAGACATAGTCAATGAGATGAAAGTGATTGTTTTTCGCCTACAAGAAGAGGAGTATGGCGTAGATGTTCATCAAGTGAAATCCATTGAAAGAATGCAACATATTACTCGTGTCCCAAGAACACCTGATTTTGTTAAGGGTGTCATCAATCTCCGGGGCGTGGTTACACCAATTATTGATTTAAGAAGTCGTTTTGAATTGGAAGAATTTCCGGTTACTGACAGCACCAGAATTATCATTGTTGTTGTTGGAGATGTAGAAGTGGGATTGATTGTTGATTCTGCCAACGATGTAATTGATATCCCCCTTAATATGATTGAACCTCCGCCAGAAATCGTTGGAGGTGTAGAAGCTGTATATTTGCAAGGAGTGGCAAAATTAGAAAACAGGCTCTTAATCCTGCTTAACCTGGATAAAGTACTGAATCCGGAAGAATTGAAACAATTAGAAAAAATGGCGAGGTAAGTATGGAACAATTTGACCGTTTTGCCGAATTCCAGTTTGATGTTTTAAAAGAAGTAGGAAACATAGGAGCCGGGAATGCAGCCACCGCGTTAGCCAGTCTGTTGAAAACCCATGTAAATATGAAGGTACCGCAGGTTCAACTGGTTCATTTCGATGACATATCCGATTTTGTGGGTGGGGCAGAGAAGGTAGTGATTGCTATTTTCCTAAGAATTCATGGAGATGCCCCCGGGAATATGTTTTTTATTCTAACCCATGAATCTGCAAAAAAATTACTAAATATGTTAATGGGAACCGTTTCAGAAGGGGAAGAATTCTCCGAAATGGAATTGTCTGCCCTTCATGAAATAGGAAATATTCTCGCAGGTTCCTATTTGTCATCATTGGCGGATTTTACAAAATTAAATCTCTCTCCCAGTGTTCCCGCCATTGCCATTGATATGGCTGGCGCCGTTTTATCCTATGGATTAATGGAATTAAGTATGGTTGGAGAGTATGCTTTGTTGATCGATACCACTTTTTTAGATGGAAATTCAGAAGTAGAAGGTCATTTTTTCCTATTACCAGACCCTGATTCTTTTGAGAAATTATTTGGAGCTTTAGGAGTGCCATTTGAATGAATGTAATCAAAGTTGGAATAGCAGATATGAATATCGCTGAGACTCCTGATAAGATTCGAACCACTGGCCTAGGCTCTTGTGTAGGAGTTGCTATTTATGATAAACATTTAAAAATGGCTGGACTCATCCATGTGATGCTTCCATCTTCTTCTCTTTGCAGGGGAAAAGAGATGAACCTGATTAAATATGCGGATACCGGGGTTCCTTATTTGGTGAAAAAAATGACAGAAAAAGGAAGTAAACGTTTTTCGATGGTGGCCAAAATGGCTGGAGGTGCCCAGATGTTCTCGTTTGCCGGTTCTTCAGATACTATGAAAATTGGCCAAAGAAATGTTGAGGCATGTAAAAACGCTTTAAAGGAATTGGGTATTCATCTCATTGGTGAAGATACAGGAGGAAATTACGGTCGTACCATTGAGATGGATTCTGAAACCGGAGTTTTATATGTTAGAACCGTGAATCAAGGAGTTAAGGAAATTTAGATGAAAATGAGCACATTCACATTCAACTGGATCATCGCTTGCATTGCAATGGTTCTGTCTTTTTTATTTTCTATTATCAACAACACTTTTTTTACCAGTATGATTCGTTCGTTGATTGCTTTCATCCTATTTTTTACCATAGGCTTTGGTATTCGATGGTTATTACACATTGCTTTAAAAGATATTGACGTTAATCCGAATAAAGATAGTGACAATAAGGGAGCTTATGTCGACATGACCACTCCTGAAGATGACCAAATCCCTCAATTATCCTTCTCCGAGTCTGAAAAAGACAACTTGGATCCTAAGAAAATGGCTCTGTTTATGCGGAAGTATTCCGAAGATTAAGGATGTGTTTGGAATTGTACGATAAAAATCAATCCATCCAGTATTATGGAGAATGGGTAAAATGGAAAAAACATGACAATAAAGAAGCGGAAGATTTTTTGGTAAATAAATATCTTCCATTGGTCGATTATGTAGTAAATCGTCTTGCTATCACTATGCCTAAAACGATTCAACGGGATGAACTTCGCAGTCTAGGTATTCTGGGATTGCTTGATGCGATGAAAAAATACGACTATTCAAGGGGTCTTCAATTCGAAACTTATGCCATGTGGCGAATTCGTGGGAATATTCTTGATGGAATCAGAGAAAATGATTGGATTCCGCGGTCAATGAGAGAAAAGTTAAAAAAAGTGGAAGAAGCGTATACGGTTCTTGAGCAAGAAAAGCTTCGCTCTGTAACAGATAAAGAGGTGAGTGATTTCCTGGGAATTAGCGAAGATGAGTTACTGCATATTCTCTCCCATTCATCGATGGGAACTCTGCTCTCATTGGATGAACCTATATCTGAAGAAGATCAACATCAAACCTCATTACAATCTACGATTTCTGATCCTAATGTGGAGTCTCCCGAAAGAAGGGCAGAATGGCTAGGTTTAAAGGAGGTTTTAAGTAAAACCATCGATCGGCTTCCGGAGAAGGAAAAGCTGGTTATTTCCTTATTTTACTATGATGAATTAACTTTAACAGAAATAGCAGAAGTCATGGGTTTATCTACATCCAGAATTTCTCAACTTCATTCCAAGGCGATTTATCGAATGAGAGCTGCCCTGGAAAAATTGAAAAGTCATCTACTGTAACAAAATTTATTATTGGTGCAAATGCAGCGTCCTGCGTTGTCGACATTGGCAAGTCCTGTGTGGTACAACTAAAATTCAGGGAGAAAAGAATACTCCACCTGAAGCAAGTTTATTACGATGAACACGACTAGCGGACGTGTGAATGTTTAGTTCCACTTCTATAGAAAGGGGAATGCATAATGGATGAAAATCAAGCACAAGTTCCTTTGGATGAATGGGTGGAAGTGATTATTAGTAAGGACCAAATGAAAGCGTATATCAAATTAATCATAGACCATGATGATATATCCGTTTCTCATGATTCTTTATTAAAATATGTTTCTGCCCATGGAATACAACATGGAGTATTATATGATAAAATAAAGGAGATTTCCCTTGATCCGGTATCTTTCGCAGGTCAAGAAGTGCTCATTGCAGAAGGTACGGATTCCAGAGATGGGCAAGACGCGAAACTGGAATATATGTACCAAATAAAAGAGGAAAAAAAACCCAAGATCCGTGAAGATGGAACAGTTGACTTTTATTCGATTCAGGAATTGGCTAATGTAAAAAAGGGGAAATTGTTAGCCAAAAAAATCCCGCCTACTAAAGGAATTTCGGGTACGAACATATTTGGCGAAGAGGTTCCAGGAAAAGACGGAAAAGACATACATATAAAACCAGGGAAAAATACTGTTATTGATAAGGAAAATGGATTGGTTTACGCTGCTATTGATGGTCAAGTTTCCGTTTCTGAAGACGGAAAAATTCATGTTTTTCCCGTTTATGAAGTAAATGGTGATGTTGATTTTGGAGTAGGAAACATCGATTTTGTAGGGACAGTCGTCGTTCGGGGAAAAGTGAATCCTGGCTTTTCAATTAAAGCATCGGGAGATATTAAAGTTTATGGATTGGTGGAGAGTGCTTTTTTGGACTGTGAGGGAGATATAGAGATCAGTTCCGGTATCATTGGACATCATCTGGGTGAAGTAAAAGCCGGTGGCAATGTGAAGGTGTCCCATATTCATAGCGGAATTGTATCGGCCAAAAACGATGTCATCGTATCCCAAAGCATCATGCATTCCACCATAAGGGCAGGCGGGAGTGTGATCTGTCAAGGTTCCAAGGGATTAATCGTTGGTGGAACGATACAAGCGGGAAAAAAAGTAAAGGCAAGAAGTATTGGAAACGAGATGGCCACAAGAACCTCAATCGAAGTGGGAGTTGCACCTGATTTAAGGGATGAACTGAAGGAACTTCTAAAGGAACAAAAAAAATTGACTGAGAATAAAATAAAGACAGAAAAGGCATTACAATACTTTAATCAACTACTGGCTACCACCGGAAATATCCCTCCCGATAAAAAAGAACTTCAAATTAAATTAGCTAATACCATGCTTCTGACGGAAAAACGTGAAAAAGTAGTGAAGCGGCGAATTAAAGAAATTGAGAACATGTTATTTGATATCGATGATTGTTCCATAGAGGCTACTCATACAATATATCCGGGAGTGAGGCTAGTATTCGGTTCACAAATCAGATATATTAAAGATAAGGAACCAAATTGTAAATTTGTATTAAAAGATGGGAATATTACAAAAAGCTAAGGAAGGTGACCTTTATGAGTTTCAAATCAGTGGAACTCCAAGTTGCTCTTCCCAGGACCCAAGAGTTAGGAAAAATTCAAGAACAAATAAACCAAAGAACTGCACAGGATCAAGCAGCGCTGGCATCCCAGCAAATCAAACAACTTGAATATGAAAGAAAAAGAAGCGGAAATATTTCCCGAACAGAGAAGCAAACGATTAGGAGAGACCAGAAAAATAAAGATGATTCAACAAACAAAAAAGGGAAGAAATCAACCCAAAAGAAAAAAGATGAACAAGAAGCTGTAGATCCATATAAAGGGAGGTATATCGATATATCTCTTTGATAGAAAATGTTTAAAAGGTATAGTATGCATTTTTTAACGATTATGGTGGTGTAACAAATGAATTTTGGTTGGCCTCTCCTTTTTACTTTAACCGTTTTTATTATTGTTTTTCTGGTGTATCGCATCATTAGAATTGAAAACCAATTGATGGAAATTGAAAGACGTGAAGGATTTACTGTCGAACAGGACGAAATTCAGGCGACTTTGGAACAATTTGTCGAGGAAATAAAACAAGAAAATGAACGCCTGATAAAAGCCATTTCTGGAATAAGGCAAAAAAATGATTTGGAGATAAAAAAGATTCAAAATGAGGTACATGGGATAAAAAAAGAGATCATAACGCTTCGTAAGGGAACAGAAAGCGAGAAATACACGAAACAAAGACTTTTTAGTGATCAGTTAAAGTTACTGGAAAGATATGAACAGATTTTTCAACTGAAACAAATGGGATTAAATTCAGATGAGATCGCAAAACGCACCGGTATGGGGAACGGAGAAATCTCGTTAATTTTGCAATTAGCTAAACAAGAAGGATTAAAAATGTAGTGGAATGGATAAGCTTCCAAATAAGTGGAAGCTTTCTTTGTGGCTGAGTAACTTTGTTCTTGATTAAAGGAAATCCGTATGTTAAAGTTAAAAATGGTGTGAAAAACACACATCTGTTGATTTGGATGAGGGTGCTTGTCGCTCAAGTCTCATCTGAAGAAGAGACAGGTGGAGGATAAAAAACCAATGAAGGAGGTGAGTGAGGATGGCGGTAATCTCCATGAAACAACTCTTAGAGGCCGGGGTTCATTTCGGACATCAAACCCGTCGTTGGAATCCCAAGATGGATCGCTACATCTTCACTGAACGAAACGGAATTTATATTATTGATCTGCAAAAGACGGTTAAGAAAGTAGAGGAAGCTTACTATTTCGTACGTGACCTCGCCGCTAACGGGGGGACCCTATTATTTGTGGGAACCAAAAAGCAGGCTCAGGATTCGGTGCAAGAAGAAGCTGAACGCTGTGGGATGTTTTATATTAACCAACGTTGGTTAGGTGGTACTTTAACCAATTTTCAGACCATCCGCAAGCGTATTGACCGTTTGCATCAGTTGGAAACCATGGAGGGTGATGGGACTTTTGATGTACTCCCAAAAAAAGAAGTGATTCTTTTAAAAAAGGAGAAGGATCGCCTAGAAAAATTCCTCGGTGGAATTAAGGGTATGACCAGCTTGCCCGATGCAGTTTTTGTCATCGATCCACGGAAAGAGCATATCGCCGTTGCAGAGGCTCGCAAGTTAGGCATTCCTATCGTGGCAATCGTTGATACCAACTGTGACCCCGACGAGGTGGATTATGTTATTCCTGGTAACGATGATGCCATTCGCGCAGTGAAATTATTGACAGCAAAAATTGCCGATGCCGTAGTTGAAGGAAATCAAGGTGAACAAACAACTGCTTAAGTATTGAAGGGTGGCCTTAAGGGTTTTATACCCTAAGCCGCCCTTTTTTAGCGGTTTAGATTAAGGGTGCTTCAATGAAAGTTCGCTAATCGAATTAGATAAGGTAAGGAGGCCGTAAGATGAGTGTAACTGCTTCGATGGTAAAGGAATTACGGGAGAAAACCGGTGCTGGAATGATGGATTGTAAGAAGGCATTGGCTGAAGCAAATGGAGATATGGAAAAAGCTGCTGAAATCCTGAGGGAAAAGGGATTGGCTGCTGCTGCTAAAAAAGCTGGCCGTATTGCAGCAGAAGGAATTGTAGATTCGTACATACATGCTGGCGGAAGAATCGGTGTTTTGGTAGAAGTAAACTGTGAAACGGATTTTGTAGGAAAAACTGATGAATTTAAAGCCTTTGTAAAAGATATTGCCATGCAGATTGCTGCTGCCAATCCGCAATACGTATCAAGGGAAGAAGTGCCTGAGGAGGTATTAGAAAAAGAAAGACAAATTTTAAGAACTCAGGCCCTGAATGAGGGTAAGCCGGAGAATATCGTAGAAAAAATGGTGGATGGAAGAATCGGGAAATTTTTTAAAGAGGTTTGTTTATTGGAGCAGCCGTTTATCAAAGATCCAGATATTACTATCGAGAATTTGTTAAAGGAAAAAATCGCGAAGATCGGTGAGAATATATCCATCCGCCGATTTGTTCGTTATGAATTAGGAGAAGGGTTGGAAAAGCGTCAGGATAATTTCGTAGAGGAAGTCATGTCCCAAGTTAAAAAATAATATACCTGAAAAAATATCTTACCGATCAGGAAACTTTTCTAATTTCCTGATCGGTAAATAAGGGAACACTCCGTGTTCCCTTATTTAGCAAGCTCATAAATCCAAATAACCAAACCAATTATTTTCCAGGTTAGAGGATTTTAAGGACTCATGTAGAACATACATAAGAGAAATGGAGGAAATTGAATAATGCCTCAACCCAAGTATCGCAGAGTTGTGTTAAAATTAAGTGGGGAAGCGTTGGCCGGTGAGAAAGGGTTTGGAATCGATCCCTTGTTTATTACTTCAATTGCCAAACAAATTAGAGAAGTAGTTGAATTAGGAGTTGAAGTGGCGATTGTGGTTGGTGGAGGAAATATTTGGAGGGGATTAGCCGGCAGTGCCAAAGGAATGGACAGGGCAACTGCAGACTATATGGGAATGCTGGCTACTGTGATGAACTCATTAGCTCTTCAGGACAGTTTGGAAAGGGAAGGAGTCCCCACCAGAGTTCAAAGCTCCATTGAAATGAGACAAGTGGCAGAACCATATATTAGAAGAAGGGCTATTCGTCATTTGGAAAAGAAAAGGGTGGTCATATTTGCCGCCGGTACAGGTAATCCTTATTTTTCTACTGATACCACTGCCGCTTTAAGGGCTGCAGAAATTGAAGCAGAAGTGATTTTAATGGCTAAGAATAAGGTTGATGGAGTATATTCTGCTGATCCAGACAAGGATACTAATGCTATAAAATATGACGAACTAACCTATTTGCAGGTTTTAAATCAAGGATTAGGTGTTATGGATTCAACTGCCTCTTCATTATGCATGGATAATGACATTTCACTGATTGTTTTCTCCATTTCGGAGGACGGCAATATCATGAAAGCAATATTAGGTGAAAAAATTGGAACGATCGTAAGGGGGAATGAATAATGTCTCAGAATATTATTGAACAGGCTGAAGAAAAAATGGAAAAAGCAATTGGCGCTTTTAAAAAGGATTTGTCTACATTAAGGGCAGGACGGGCGAATCCAGCAATCCTCGATCGGGTTCAAGTTGAATATTATGGTACAATGATGCCCATTAATCAATTGGCAAACATCAATGTACCGGAGCCAAGATTAATTGTTATTCAACCTTGGGATAAGTCATCCATTGGCCCAATTGAGAAGGCCATTCAAAAGGCAGAACTTGGTCTTAGCCCAACAAATGACGGGAATGTCATTCGACTTCCTATTCCTCCGCTTACCGAAGAAAGAAGGACTGAATTAGTTAAGATGCTTAAAAAAATGGCAGAGGAATCAAGGGTTGCCATAAGAAATATCAGAAGAGATGCCAATGACGAAATGAAAAAAATTGAAAAAGAAGGTACAATATCAGAAGATGAATCTAGAAGGGAACAAGAAAAGATTCAAAAGCTAACTGATAAATACATAAATATAGTGGATGAGCTAATGGCTCAAAAAGAAAAAGATATCATGGAAGTTTAAGGGAGAGAGATAAGGGGAGCATTATTGCTCCCTATCGCATGTTATTATTTAGCAAGCCTGATCTATAAGTGGGGGAGAGAACATGTTACATAAGTTTACTCAATGGTTGCCGAAAAAAGATGACGGTAGAACAAATCTAATGGTCGAAAATAATAATCTTCCAAGACATATCGCGATTATAATGGATGGAAATGGAAGATGGGCCAAAGAAAAGGGGCTCCCTCGAATTGCCGGTCATCGCGCGGGAATGAGGACAGTAAAAAATATTACCAAAGCAGCCAATGAGATAGGCATAAAAATTCTCACTTTGTATGCTTTTTCTACAGAAAATTGGAAGCGTCCCAAAGAAGAAGTGGACTATTTAATGAAGCTACCCCAAGAATTTTTGGTTACCGAACTTGAAGAATTAATCGAAAATAATGTTCAGGTTAAAATGGTGGGTGAAGAAGCGGGACTCCCCCCTTATACATTAGAAGCTGTAAAAACTGCGATTGAAAAGACCAAAGAAAATGACGGGCTTATTCTTAATTTTGCTTTAAATTATGGAAGTCGCAATGAAATGGTAAATGCTGTAAAACAAATTTCAACTGATGTAATAAATGGTGATATAGCTGTAGAAGATATTAACGAGGAGACGATTTCAAATAAAATGCTGACTTCTTCCTTCTCCGACCCTGACCTGCTAATCCGAACCAGCGGAGAAATTCGATTAAGTAATTTTATGTTATGGCAATTGGCGTATACGGAGCTATGGTTTACCGATGTTAGGTGGCCTGATTTTACGAGGGAACATTTTTATGAAGCGATAAGAGATTATCAGCAGCGCAGCAGAAGATATGGTTCCATATAGCCCTAAGGAGGGTTTGAAGTGAAGAAAAGAATTTTTACCGGTTTAATAGGTGGAACTATTTTTTTGTACCTTCTCTATTTAGGTGAAATGTGGTATTCCACCCTTATTTTTTTACTGGCTTCTTTTTCTTTTTATGAGTTTTTAAAAATGAAAAACAGAAATTTGTTGTCCATTGAGGGTGGTTTAAGTTTGATATTTATATTTCTTTTGGTCTTGATCCCCAATAAAGTAAGCAATGATGAATTTACATGGTTCTTTACGGCAACTATTATTTATTTTTTGTTGCTGTATTTGATTCCGGTTGTTACCAAAAATCAAGTAACCATTGATCATGTTGCCTATACTTTTTTTGGTGGATTTTACATCGGATTGGGCTTTTTATTTTTTGTATTAACTCGTTATTTGGAAAGTGGATTTTGGGCCGCTCTCTTTGTCATTCTGATCACTTGGACCACTGATACCTTCGCTTATTTTTCCGGCTTGCTTCTTGGAAGCCGGAAGTTGTGGCCGCAAATCAGTCCGAAAAAAACAATTGAAGGCGCATTGGGAGGAATCCTTGGTGCTATAATTGTTGCTTCAGTTTTTCAATGGATCTTCCATCCCTTAACCTCCATAGGAACGGCTATAATCATTGCCTTTGTTATATCAATAGCTGCCCAAATAGGGGATTTGATGGAGTCCGCTTTAAAACGTCATTTGGGGGTGAAAGACTCGGGTAATCTTTTACCGGGTCATGGAGGAATATTAGATCGATTTGACAGCCTATTGATTGTATTTCCCATTTTTTATATCATGCAGTTTATCCTCTGATGAAATCAACCATTTTCGTCGATTTCAATAAGTTCGACTACTCACATCTAATCTCTAGATGCGGAACTATCCCGTCCTTGTAATCTCGTACGAACCGCGGTTATCGATTTTCTTTTTAGATACATATATTATGAGGTGAATATATGAAACATATATCGATATTAGGAAGCACCGGTTCCATTGGAAGGCAAACTTTGGAAGTTATCGAACAGCATCCCGAAGATTTTCAGGTGGTGGCATTATCAGCTGGAGAAAACATTGATCTTTTTACCAAGCAGGTATTAAAATGGAAACCACAAATCGCTTCCGTTGCGACAAAGAAATTGGCAGATGAGTTAAAGGCAATTGTAGGCAGTCACACTATCATCACTTTTGGTGAAGAGGGTCTGGAAGAGGTTGCCACATGGGAGCAAGCTGATTTTGTTGTAACAGCAGTTGTCGGGAGTTTAGGTCTAAAACCAACAATTTCTGCCATTCGTGCCGGCAAAAATATTGGTTTGGCAAACAAAGAAACCCTTGTATCTGCCGGGCATTTGATTGTGGAAGAGGCACACAAAAACGGGGTATCCATTATTCCGATAGACAGTGAACACTCGGCCATTTTCCAATGTCTAAAAGGTGAACAAAGGGATTCTATATTGAGAATTATATTAACCGCTTCAGGAGGATCATTTCGACATTTGCGCAGGGAACAGCTAAAAGACGTAACCGTTAAAGAAGCCTTGTCCCACCCAAATTGGAAGATGGGAGCGAAAATTACCATTGATTCGGCGACTATGATGAATAAAGGGTTAGAAGTCATAGAGGCCCATTGGCTTTTTGGACTGCCATTTGAAAAAATAGATTGCATGTTGCACGATGAAAGTATCATTCATTCTATGGTAGAATTTAAAGACAGGGCGATCCTGGCTCAGTTGGGTACCCCGGATATGAAGGTTCCCATTCAATACGCTTTAAGTTATCCTGATAGGATGAGTTTAAACACATCAGAATTAGATCTCACGAAATGGAGCGCATTGCATTTTCGCCCCATGGATTTTGAGAGATTTCCGTTGCTATCTTTAGCTTATGAGGCCGGAAAAGCGGGCGGAACTATGCCTACCGTACTAAATAGTTCAAATGAAGTGGCTGTTGGTGCTTTTTTAGCTGGTAAAATTAAATTTTTAGACATTGAACGAATGATTCAAGAAGTTCTTGACAAACATAGTAACATTATTCAACCAAGTCTCGAGGATATTTTTTCAGCAG
This sequence comes from Microaerobacter geothermalis, assembly GCF_021608135.1. Taxonomy (NCBI): domain Bacteria; kingdom Bacillati; phylum Bacillota; class Bacilli; order Caryophanales; family Bacillaceae; genus Microaerobacter; species Microaerobacter geothermalis. The sequence goes on along the minus strand of NZ_JAKIHL010000015.1, from coordinate 4,395 downwards.
ACCATTGGGCAAGGAATTACACTGAACAATTAATAAATCGATGAAGATAATACAAAGATTAAGGGTTGGTGAACGAATTGGTTTTACAAACAGTGATTGCCATTATTCTAGTTTTTGGAGCACTGATCTTTTTTCACGAATTAGGACACTTTTTGTTGGCCAAAAGGGCTGGGATTTTGTGTCGCGAATTTGCCATTGGATTTGGACCTAAGATTATTTCCTTTAAAAAAGGAGAAACAAGGTATACACTTAGAATTTTTCCATTAGGCGGATTTGTTAGAATGGCTGGAGAAGATCCGGAAGTGGTGGAAATAAAACCAGGGCAACAAATTGGTGTTCAATTCAACAACAAAGGTGAGGTTGTTAAGATTATTGCATCTAAGAATAGGAATGCTTCTCAGTGGATAACGGTTCGATCTATAGATTTAACCAATGATTTGCGAATTTCTGGTGAAAATGAACAAGGCGTTGTTTCATATCAGGTTCATCCAGAAGCTCATATTTACTACGATGATCAAGAAGTACAGATCGCTCCCTATGATAGGCAATTTTCATCAAAGACCATTTGGCAAAGATTTTTAACCATATTTGCCGGTCCAGCCATGAATTTCGTATTGGCTATACTTTTATTCATGATTGTCGGGTTATTAAACGGCGTTCCTTCTGATAAGCCCTTTTTAGGAGAAGTTGATGAAGGGGGACCTGCAGCAATCGCCGGATTGCAGAAAGGAGATCGGGTGATTTCTGTGAATTCGGTGCCAGTAAGATCTTGGTCAGATTTTGTGGAAGATGTCAGGAGAAACCCGAATAAGGAGATTACTTTGATCATTGAAAGAAAAGGTGAACAGTTTCGGGCGATAGTGAAAACGTCTGAGATAGATGGGGTCGGAAAGGTTGGAGTTTATCAGCCCACTGAGTTTTCGATAGTCGGATCCGCTATTTACGGAGTATCTACCACCTATGAATTTACGTCCAAGATTTTTGAGGGGCTGGGCATGATGATAAAGAGAGAGGTATCTACCGCCGAATTATCGGGTCCTGTCGGGATATTCAAGTATACCGGAGAAATGGCTCAAAAAGGGTTAACCACTTTATTAATTTGGGCAGCTTTCTTAAGTATAAATTTGGGAATCTTTAACCTGCTTCCGATACCTGCTCTGGACGGAGGAAGACTCATCTTTTTAGCCATCGAACTCGTAAGAGGAAAACCCATTGACCCACATAAAGAAAGCATGGTTCACTTTCTAGGTTTTGCTCTGCTTATGCTACTGATTCTTGTTGTTACATGGAATGACATTCAAAAATTCTTTTTATAGGAGGAGACATCGGTGTTTAAACGAGAAGAGACGAGGCCGATTACGGTCGGAAACGTTCAAATTGGGGGACAATCCTCCGTTGTCATCCAGTCCATGACAACGACGGATACAAGAAATGTGGAGGCTACCCTTAATCAAATTCAAGCCTTGGCGGACGTTGGCTGTCAAATTGTAAGACTTGCTGTGATTAATGAGGATGCCGCTAGAGCGATAAAAAAGATAAAGGAGCGTTCCCCCCTTCCGCTAGTGGCCGATATTCATTTTGACTATAAATTGGCTTTAATTGCACTGGAGAGCGGAATAGATAAAATTCGAATTAATCCAGGCAATATTGGTTCAAAAGAAAAAGTGAAAGCGGTGGTAGAGGGCTGCCGGGAAAAGGGGGTTCCCATTCGTATTGGAGTGAATTCTGGATCCGTTGAAAAACGACTTCTGGATAAGTATGGTTATCCTAGCCCTGAAGCCATCGTCGAAAGTGCTTTAACCCATGTGGAAATTTTGGAGGAATTGGATTTTTATAATATTGTTGTATCACTGAAATCATCAGATGTTCCTGCAATGATTCAGACTTACCAGTTAATGGCTGAGAAGAGGAATTATCCTTTGCACGTAGGGGTAACGGAAGCAGGAACAGTTTTTTCAGGAGGAATAAAATCGGCAGTAGGAATTGGAACGGTTTTATCTTATGGAATCGGAGATACAATCAGGGTATCATTAACAGGGGATCCCACTGAGGAGATAAAGGTTGCTAAACAGATATTAAGAAGTTTGGAATTATCTGGGAATGAGCCGGTGGTGGTATCCTGTCCATCCTGCGGGAGATGTCAAATCGAGCTGATTGAATTGGCAAATAAGGTAGAGGAAGCGGTAAGTTCCATTAAGAAGCCATTAAAAATTGCCGTGATGGGTTGTGCTGTCAATGGACCAGGGGAAGCCAGAGAAGCAGATGTGGGAGTTGCTGGCGGAAACGGAGAAGGATTAATATTCCGCAATGGAGAAATTGTCAGAAAAGTAAAGGAAGATGAGCTTTTTGAGGAATTAATGTTAGAAGTGAATGCAGTTCTTACTGCATCTGAGGATGGAGGTAAGTAAATGAGACAGCAGCATTATTTTCTTCCAACACTAAGGGAAAACCCTGCGGAATCTGAAACCATAAGTCATCAATTAATGATAAGGGCAGGACTGGCCCGGCAGTTGGCGTCAGGAATTTATTCGTATCTGCCGTTGGGATTACGAGTTCTCCAAAATATACAGAGGATTGTCAGAGAAGAAATGAATAGGGCTGGAGCCCAGGAATTGGTGATGCCAGCTATTCAGCCGGCCGAGTTGTGGCAGGAGACAGGGCGTTGGGATGCCTATGGGCCTGAATTAATGAGATTAAAAGACCGTCATGACCGAAACTTTGTATTGGGACCAACCCATGAAGAAGTAATCACCAGCATTGCCAGAGATGAGGTAAGATCTTACAAAAAGCTTCCTTTCAATCTATACCAAATTCAAACCAAATACAGAGATGAACGAAGACCCCGTTTCGGAGTGATTCGGGCCAGGGAATTTATTATGAAGGATGCTTATTCCTTTGATAAGGATAGTGAAGGATTGGACAAGAGTTATCAGGCGATGTACGATGCTTATGTGCGAATCTTTACAAGATGTGGTTTGCACTTCCGTGCTGTTGAGGCGGATGCCGGCGCAATCGGAGGTAAGGGAACCCATGAATTTATGGTTTTATCCGAAATTGGTGAAGATACCATTGCTTATTGTTCCTCTTGTTCCTATGCTGCCAATCTAGAAAAGGCAGAAGTGGTCAAACAGGAAGTACAGCCTTTAGAGGAGAGAAAGCTTTCTATAGAAAAAGTGAGCACTCCCAATGTAACCACCATTGAAGAACTAAGTGAGTTTCTTTCCGTACCCAGAGAAAAAGTAATAAAATCCTTATTATATGTTGCCGATGGGCAACCAGTACTGGCATTAATCCGTGGAGATCACGAATTAAATGAAATAAAACTGAAAAACGTTTTTGATGCAAATGTGTTAGAGATGGCTACTCCGGAACAGGTGAAAGAATGGATAAATTCTTCAATCGGATACATTGGGCCTATTGGCGTGACGGGAGTAAAGATCGTTGCAGATTATGCAGTGGAATCCCTCGTAAATGGGATTACTGGTGCCAATGAGGAAGGCTATCATTATGTCAATGTGAATCCTGGAATAGATTTTTCAGTACATCTGTATACGGATCTCCGGAACATTCAAGAGGGCGATGTCTGTCCCCATTGTTCTGATATTATCCAGTTTGCCAAAGGGATTGAAGTAGGGCATGTCTTTAAATTGGGGACCAAATATAGCGAAAAATTAGGAGCAGTCTTTCTTGATGAGAATGGAAAAGAACAGCCAATGGTGATGGGGTGCTATGGAATTGGAATATCAAGGACCATTGCTGCCATTATTGAACAAAATCACGATGAGAACGGCATTATTTGGCCCGTTTCAGTTGCACCGTTTCACGTACATATTATCCCGGTCAATATGAAACAAAAAAATCAGGTACTAGTGGCAGAAGAAATATATCAAAAATTGAAGAATACAGGATTAGAAGTTTTGCTGGATGATCGTCAGGAAAGGGCAGGAGTCAAATTTAATGATGCTGATTTAATCGGAATCCCTATTCGCATCACGGTTGGCTCCAAAGTAGATGAGGGCTTGATTGAACTAAAAGTGAGAAAAACAGGAGAATCTAGGGAAATTAAAGTGGATGAACTGGTTGAACAGATTCAATCTCTTCTGGAAACCATTTAGTTTCACATTCTATAGTTTATCCTATATATAGAAGCGGAACTAAACTTACATGACCCGCAGGGTCACAAATTCTCATGAAAATAATTCCATCCAGTAGTTACCTAGTTACTGTATCATCGTCATCTTCTCATAATGGAAATTGAACAGGGGAATGGTAAGTCGTAAATCTTTATGGTGGTAGCAATATCAGACCCCGCGAACTAAACGGACAGCATCGATCATTGAGCACAAATTCCTGTTGCTGCGAGCACGAATATCAAATTACTGTTTGTCTCTGATC